>LOER01000022.1 GCA_001515945.1 Desulfitibacter sp. BRH_c19 | reverse complement strand
TGCACTAGTATTTCTACGCATTGCTAAAACACAATGCTAGAACTACGGTCGTAAGTGGGAGATAAGCGGTGCTAAGTCCCTGGATAACGGTTTCCCCTAAAGGATTAGCTCAAACATTTAATCTGCTGATTAAATGAAGTTTCGCTCTATAACCTTCAGATGGAGTAATTCAGTGAAACTTAGTTCAGATGCTTTTTCCTGAACTGTAGTTGAACTAATCCTGTGGGAAACTCCACCTAAAGTCAAGAACCCTGTTTATAAAAATTGAAATTGATCATTTTAACTGACTTAACTTGGCGTAATTCTCCCGTATTCTAGCTTTGAACTAGTATAAGTAAAATTTTACTTACTGGCGTAGGTGGAATTTAAGGCCAACTAAGTCTTTAATTCAATAGCTCTAACTTTGTATTAGTGGTTCTAAGCTTAGTAAATAGAAACCTTTTACTAAGTTAAGACCTTGAAGTGAAATTCATCGGGAGTATACTTGCATTAAACAATCCACCGGCAATAAAATGCCTTTGGTTTGCTTCAATCCCCCCTGAATTAAGACCTTACTTCAAATACATCTGGAAGAACTTCCAGCCATGAGATTTTAATACACGCCAGAAAGTAAGATATAATCTTTTGTTATTACTTTGGATACAATAATAATTTTTTTGAATTAGCCAAAAGTGATTATTGGACTTATAATCTTTGTAAATCATAGATTAAAAACACACATGCAACAAAAAACAACTTAATAAAGTTTAATACTATTTACGGGGAGTGAAAGATATGGTGCGAAAAGCATTAAGCGACAAAATTATTGTACTTGGTGTAGACGGTATGGATCCAAGCCTTACTAAGAGGTTCATGGATGAAGGGAAACTTCCAAACATTAAAAAAATTGTTGAAAACGGTGCTCAAAGGCAAGATCTAGTAATGCTGGGTGCTCACCCGACAGTTACGCCTCCATTATGGGCAACTCTTGCAACTGGTGCTTATCCTAGAACACATGGATTAACATGTTTTTGGAACCAGTCAAAAGAGGATTTGGATACAATGGTATATGCAATGGATTCCAGAAGATGTAAAGCAGAACCACTTTGGAATGTTTTTGCATCTGGAGGTAAAAAGACACTTGTTTGGCACTGGCCAGGTGGTGCTTGGCCACCAACATTAGATAGTCCAAATCTACATGTGGTAGATGGTACTCAGCCATGTGCCATTAATTTAGGCCATGCAGGCATTGATTGGGAAAAACTAATAGTAGCTTCAAATGAATTTGAAACTGTAAAATATCAGCCTTATGCAGTTACTGATACTGGTGCAGGGTGTGTTATAACAGATGTAGAAGGTCATGGTGGAAGTGGAGCTGCTGATAATCTGGATACTCTAAATAGTACTAAAGAAGTTATAAATATCATGTTATCTCATGATGATGGTGATTTAGCTTTAGAAAAAATACCATTTGATTTAGTAAATTCTCCAATAAAAGATCCAGTAGGCTGGAAAAATGCACCTGAAGGTGCAAAAGAATTTACAATAATTACATCAGGTGGGTTTGTAAGAAGACCCGCACTAATTTTAAAAAACAGAAATAATGAGTTTGACAGGGTAGCAATCTATAAGTCTAAAAGTGAAGTAAAACCATTTATTACACTTAAAAGTGATGAGCTTTCTCCGCTTATTTCTGATGAAATACAAGTTGAAGAAGAAACTTTTATAGGTGCAAGATTTTATAAGGTACTGGAGATTGCTTGTGATGGTTCTGAAGTAAGATTATGGATGAGTAATGCATTTGATGTTAATAATGATGAAGTTTGGCATCCAAAGTCTATTTACAAAGATGTGGTTGAAAATATTGGCTATGTCCCGCCAATTAGTATGTCTGGTGGGAATGATGTAGAATTAACAGAAAAAACTTTAATTCCAACATGGGAAAAACATACAAAGTGGCAAGCCGATGCAATGAATTATATGATTGAAAAAGAGAATTACGAAATAGTTTTTTCACATATACACAATGTAGATAGCCAAGGGCACTTATTCTGGCAGTTAGCTAAGACTAGAGATTATTTAGAAAATGATGAAAAAGCATATCAAAAATTCATAGAAGATGTTTATATAGATACTGATAGGTATCTAGGTGAATTTATGCACCTATTAGATAAAGGATGGAGTATTATAGTAACTTCTGATCATGGATTATTGGTTTCAGATGAACATCCACCTTTAATAGGCGACCCTTTTGGAGTAAATGTTCGTGTTATGGAAGAATTAGGATACACCGCGGTCAAGAAAGACGAAAATGGTAACGACATAAAAGAAATTGATTGGGAAAAAACAAAAGCTATCGCTACACGTTCAAATCATATTTGGATAAATCTAAAAGGAAGAAATAAAACCGGCATTGTAAAACCTGAAGAGTATAATGATTTAGTAGTAAAAATTATTGATGATTTATATAATTACAGAGATTCTTCTACTGGCAAACGAGTAATTTCGGTAGCATTAAGGAATAAAGATGCCGAAGTGATTGGTTTGGGTGGGCCTGAATGTGGTGACATTATCATATTTTTGGAAGAAGGTTTTAATAGGTGCCACGGTGATTCTTTATCTACTGTAAATGGCTATTTTGATACAACAGTATCACCTTTATTTATAGCTGCTGGTCAAGGTTTTAAAAAAGGCTTTTATACAGAACGTGTTATTAGACAAGTAGATATTGCGCCAACAATTGCTATACTTGGAGGTGTAAGAATGCCTGCACAATGTGAAGGTGCACCGGTTTATCAAATTTTTGAGGAAGAGTTTTAAAAAAAGCATAGCTAATAGCTATGCTTTTTTTTAAAAGATTCAAAAATATAATTGTGGTGGAAATAGTATTTTTCCAAAACTAAGAATTAAGAATGGAGTGTTTTATATGCAACTTAAAAAATTAGATGCAGTATCTTTTGAGGAAGTGATTTATGATAATTGCGAGGCTTGCCTAGTAGTTTTCTCAAGGAAAAGTTGTCATGTATGTCAAGAAATAATTTCAATAATAGAGGATTTATTAGAAAAATATGAGGGCAAGTTGGGATTTTATTATATTGATGTAGAACAAAATAAAGATTTATATAAAAGATTCTCTTTAAGAGGGGTCCCACAAATTTTATTTTTTTATGGTGGTGAATACAAAGGCAAATTAGTCGGCCAAGTTGAAGAAGAAGACGTAGAAGCGAAGATAGTAGAAATACTATAATGTTCAAGATTGAGGTGCATATGATGAGTAGCAACTATGATTTAATAATAATTGGTGGTGGACCTGCCGGATTAACTTCAGCAATATATGGAGGAAGAGCTAAAATCAAAACTCTAGTTATTAACAAAGGTTCTTTTGGTGGGTTAATATATAGTACTAGAGAAATAGTAAACTATCCTGGACATGAGAAGGATAGTGGGCCAGCGTTAATGAGTACTTTCAAAAAACATGCAGAAAATGTAGGAACAGAATTAATAAAAGATGAAGTTGTTGAAGTAGATTTTTCCCGGAGGGAAAAAATAATTACAACTAAAAATGGAAGGGAATTTACTGCAAAAGCAGTCATTTTAGCCTGCGGTACTCAACCGAGGGTTCTTAATATCCCTGGTGAAAAACGATTGAGAGGTAATGGAGTGGCATACTGTGCCACTTGTGATGCTGAGTTCTTTGAGGATGAACATGTAGTTGTAGTTGGTAGTGGAGACCAGGCAATTGAAGAAGGTATGTATATTACAAAATTTGCAAGTAAGGTTACTGTTATTGTTTTACATGATGAAGGAATTCTTGATTGTAATAAGATAAGTGCAGAGAAAGCATTTAGTAACGAAAAGATGAACTTTGTATGGAATTCGACTATTGAAGAAGTCTTAGGTGAATTTAATGTTGATGGTGTTCAAATTAAGAACTTAAAAACAGGCGTATCTTCACAACTTGCGTGTCAAGGGGTATTCTTTTTTGTAGGAACGGTTCCATCTACCGGATTCTTAAAAGATAGTGGTTTACAATATAATCAAAATGGATATATACCTGTTAATGACTTGATGGAAACAAATATTGAAGGTGTTTATGCGGCGGGTGACAATAGAGTTAAATATTTGAGACAAGTTGTTTCAGCTGCAGGTGATGGTGCTACTGCAGCCGTGGCAGCTGAAAGATATATTGAGGAATTAAATTATTTCCAAAAAATCATTCTTGGAAGTAATATCCCCGTTTTACTTTTATTCTTTAAGCCACTAGTTGCTGAAAGCCTGCAATTTGGTACACTTCTTGAGGAAGTGGCAAGTGAGATTGGAGAAAGATACAAGATTATTAAAGTGGATATGTCTACTAAAAAGTCCATTGCAGAGAAATATGGCATCAAAGAAGTACCTGCCGTTGTTCTATTAAATAAAGGTGAAGTTATAAAACTACTAGATTGTTCAATTGATAAAGAGAGTTTAAATCTGCAACTATAAGACAAAAACTTTAAAAATAACATCGAGATTTTAGTATCTTTACAAATTCCTGTGCAGCTATTGAAAATGGATATTTTTTTGAACGTACCCATCCATAGCCTATTTTGATATTGTCACTAATAGGTATCCTAATAATTTCCTGGGAATCAAATTCTTGTTTTAAAGCTGAAGTTGCCATAAATTCAGTTATGATTCCTGCTGCCAATCCTTCCATAACAGTTTTTTTAAAGATGCTAAAATTGTTTGAATTAAGTGTTACCTTAGCATTGGCAGTTTCTTTTAAAAAATGCTTTATAAACGAATCAGAATAATAGAGTATTATTGGGTATTTAACCAATTCCTTTAATGAAATAGATTTTCTTTTTGAAAGTGATGATGATTTCCTGGTGCAAACAACTAACTTATCATGAAACAACTTTTCCATATAAAACTCATTTTCATCAATTTCAAACAGGCCGTCGACTATTCTAATAATACCCAAATCTGCTTTGCCAACTTTTACATCCTCCAATATATTAGGGACTTCTAGATCTTTTTCGGTTACATTGACATTTGGAAAGGCTTTACAAAAATCAGTCAATATATCAAGCAGTATACCATTACTTATGGCGGGTACTGCATAAACGGATAAATTTTCTGGTAGCATCGAAGATTTATCCGAGTAGATTTTTAATTTTGATTTATAATCATCAATATTTTTAATAATTTCATTAGCCATTTCAACAGCTATCTCACCAGCCTCTGTTAAATATACACCTTGATGAGAACGGGAAAACAACTTTACTCCCAATTCATCTTCAAGTTTGTTTAAAGATTTACTGATAGCTGGCTGGGAAACGTGAATACGTTCTGCAGTACGGTTTATGGATTTTGTTTTTGACAAATCAACTAAATAGTATAATTCTTCCATACGCACGACTACGCCCCCTTATTAGTCTAATACATTTCCATTTTTTCTTCTATTTAATATATGTAATATATTTCACCATAATCAACTAAACTCCTGCAATGTAATGGCAAAATAATCCCCACCTTTACATAAGGTGGGTAAATATTATAGGAATCCTTATTAAATACTCAGAAAACATTATATTTTGCATCTACTCGGGGGCTAAGCAATGAGTTCATTAACAATATGGCAACTATCACCATTGAAAAGGGTTTACTCCTAGTCATAAAGGTCAAAAGAACTTGGAAGAATTAGTTACCTTAAAGCTTCTAGCAATTCTTCCTTGTAGTTTATAAACTCTTTTGTTGTAACTATCTTTCTATCTCTAGGGCGTTGTATCTCTACTTTTAATTCTAATACAATTTCACCCGGTCTATGGGAAATCACATAAATCCTGTCAGAAAGATAAATAGCCTCATCTATACTATGGGTAATAAAGAGCACGCTTTTATTGAATAATTGCAGGACCCCCATTAACCATTCCTGTAGCTTTTCACGGGTTAGAGCATCTAAAGCAGCAAAGGGTTCATCTAGAAGCATTAAATTACTATCAATAAGTACTGTTCTTAATAAAGCAGCCCTTTGCCTCATTCCCCCTGATAATTGCTTAGGAAATACATTTTCAAATTCCTCCAGACCAAAAACAGGTAACAATTCTCTTACCTTTAGGTAGGCCTCCTTTTGACTAACCTTCTGTACTAATAGTGGCAGAGCTGCATTTTGTATAAGCGTTCTCCAAGGCAATAGAAGATCCTTTTGAGGCATATAACCTACTATGGAAATATAATTACCCAGTACCTCCTGTCCATCAATAGAGACCTTACCTTCTTCGGCTTTAACTAAACCAGATATAATCCTGAACAATGTGCTTTTTCCTGAACCACTAGGTCCTAGCAAGGATACAAATTCACCCTTATTAACATGCAAAGAGATATCCCTGATTACTGGCAAGTAATTTCCTCTACTGGTATAGGTCTTGCTCACTTTTGTTAGCTGTAAGATAGTTTGATTAGTTGCCACTACTAACAACTCCTAGGTACTTTTTTTGTATTTTAGTTAATGAACTGGTTGGTGAAGGCTTTATCAACATCTAGTTCACCTTCTATCAAATCTCTTTCAGATAACCAGTTTGTATAGTTTTGCCATACCTCTTTTTGTTGCAATCCCCACATTTCTGCATCATCTTGATATTTATCCTTCAGCCAGATTTGGCTAGCAATTACCAATTCCTCATCTAATTCTGGTGCATTTGCAAGAAGTATACTAGCTGCTTGTTCTGGCTGTTCTATGGCGAATTCATACCCTTTAGCAGTTGCCTTCATAAACTTCTCTACGAGCTCAGGATCTTCATTAATCAAAGACTCACTTGTAATTAGGACTGGTGTATAATAATCCAAAGCAGGATCAATAGTACCTAAGTCAATATAATTTAATTCTACTCCCCTTATTTCTGCCGCAACACCATCCCAAGCTGAATAAATCCATGAGAAGTCAGCATTTTTTTCACTACTTACAAAAAAATCTACCGCTCCAGTTGTCAATATTTCAACTTGACTATAGTCGGCTTCATATCTATCCATCAAAGCTTTAATCGTTGCTTCCTCTACAGGCGAACCCCAACCTCCATATTTTTTACCTTCGAAGTCCTTGGGAGTCTCGATGCCTTTAGATTTCAAAGAAGCGAACCCAGAAGTGTTATGTTGAATTACTGCTGCAATTGAAACAATAGGAATATCACTTAAACGTGCATAGGTAACGCCTTCCTGATATGCAACTCCAAAATGGGAGCTTTCAGATGCTACTACCTGTTCAACACTACCTCCCGATAGCTGAACAATCTCAACGTCTAATCCAGCCTCTTCATAATATCCATTGTCCTTTGCAACATATAACCCTGTGTGATTGGTATTAGGTGTCCAATCTAAGGTTACGACAATTTTTTCAAGCTGATCTTCAGTCTTTTCTGAGCTGCATCCTGCTGCAAAACCTAAACCTAACGCAATAACAAGTATGGCACATATCCAAAGGTACTTTTTATTTTTCATTATTATATTCATTCCTTTCTATTCCTCCCATGATGTTTGTTCTTCTGCCCTATTCCAGGGCATTGATATCCAGGCCAACAAATCAACAATCTTAAATAGAAATATACTCAACAGGACAACTATCAAAATAGCAGCAAATAAATTGCTAGTATTATAAGAATGCATTGCCCTGGTCATATATATTCCTAAGCCAGAGCTAGCACCTAGCCATTCACCAATTACTGCTCCCATCACACTATAGGTAGCAGAAATCTTTAGTCCTGAAAAGAAATACGGGAGTACTGATGGAAATTGGACTGTAGTAAAAATCATAGCAGGACTAACTCCCATAACCTTCATAAGCTCCATCAACTCACTATCCACATTCTCTAATCCGTTCACCAGATTGACTACAATAGGAAAAAAGCAGACAAGGGCAACAACAAGGATTTTTGGTAAGATCCCAAGACCAAACCAGATTATCATCAGCGGTGCTAAAGCTATTATAGGTATGGTCTGTGAAACAATGAGAAGTGGATACAACACTTTTTTAATAGTTTTAACCTTATCCATCACAACAGATAGGATAAGAGCCACTATAATAGACATTGATAAACCAACAATCGCTGTCAAAAAAGTTGTCTTGGTGTGTGACAAAAGTAGTGTGAAATTATTGATTAATGATATTGCAATGGAAGTAGGAGCAGGTAATATATATTCAGGAAGCTTTATTATTTTAATCATAAACTCCCAGATAAATATAAGTAGCACCATGAATAAAAACGAGGGACTTATACCTGTTTTAACCCAGCTTGTATTTACCCACCTTTTCATCTATGGTCACTCCTTGGGGACTGTAGTCTATTTTAACTACAGAACATATTCTTCTTGCACCAGCTTCTACACATATTTCCTGTGCCTTTTTTACAATTTCTAGAAGTTCTTCAAGGTCACCTTCCATTGTGGTTTCCATTGGTCCTACAGTATACTTTACGCCTGATTTACTAATATAATCAATAACCTTATCTACTGTTTCATAAATCCTTTCTTCAGAGACATTAGGTATTACCTGTAAGCTAACATTACAAATGGGCATTCTAACCCTCCTCTCTTTTAAGAGCAAAATAAAAGCTGCCACCAACATGGGCAGCAGCTTAGTATCACAAAAAATACCTTTGCTATTTCCCTACGCTGGCATTATCCAGATCAGGTTAAGGGTCAGAACAGCATTATGTTCTATCTCAGCCAGGTTGCCCCAGCTCCCCTTTTTAATAAATGTTAATAGGATTATATAAATAGTATCATCTAATTCTTTTATGTTCAACTAAAATATGTTCCATAGTCTATATAATATTCTTTTACAACTTACATAGACTGTCCCTTTACTTTAATCTCACTCTTTTGGGCATTTAAAAATCTGTTAGTCTCAGCAACAACGACACCACTTAGGCCTATTAAGCCTATTAAGTTTGGTACTGCCATTAACCCATTCATAACATCTGAAAAAGTCCATACAAAGTCAAGCTTTGAAACAGCCCCTACGAAAACTACTAATACAAAGGCAATTCTATAATAGAGAACTACAGACTCATTTATTAGGTATTCGAGACATTTCTCTCCATAATAACACCAGCCTAATATTGTTGAATAGGCAAACAGCATAATACCAATAGCTACAATCAGGCCACCGAAGACTGGTAAGGCTTCATTAAATGCTGCTGTTGTAAGTGCTGCTCCAGTTAAATCAGGTGTGCCTAATACACCTGTGGTTAAAATAGCTAAGGCTGTAATAGAACAAACTACTATAGTATCAATAAATGTTTGGGTCATGCTTACAAGGGCCTGACGACCCGGATAATCTGTTCTGGCCGCTGCTGCTGCTATTGGTGCACTTCCTAGACCAGCTTCGTTGGAAAATACTCCCCTAGCTACTCCAAACCTTATTGCCGCTCCAACAGCTCCACCTGTTGCTGCACTTCCAGTAAATGCAGAACTAAAAATTGAACCAAACGCAGCCGGAACCGCATCAATATTAATAAATAATACAATTAATCCACCGATAGTATAAATTGCAGCCATAAATGGTACTAAATAAGCTGTTACACGTCCAATACTTTTAATTCCTCCAAGTACTACAAGAGCTGTTAATGCCGCTAACACTATTCCCGTAACGAATGGAGGTATGCTAAATGTAGTTTGAACAGATGCTGCTACAGAGTTTGACTGTACCATATTACCTATCCCAAAGGCTGCAACAGCACCAAAGAATGCAAAAGCAACACCAAGCCATTTCCACCCTAAGCCCTTTTCAATATAGTACATAGGTCCACCTGACATTTCACCCTTTTTATCTACTGTTCTGTACTTAACCGCTAAAACCGCCTCAGAATATTTTGTTGCCATCCCGACCAGACCAGTCATCCACATCCAAAATACTGCCCCTGGTCCACCAAGGAATATTGCTGTAGCTACTCCTGCAATATTACCTGTACCAATTGTAGCGGCTAGTGCAGTTGTTAATGCTTGAAAATGTGATATATCACCTTCACTTTTTTCATCTTTTGTAAATATAAGCTTATGGGCATAAATAAGCTTACTGAATTGTAACCCCTTTAAGCGAATTGTAAGAAATATACCTGTACCAACCAATAAAATCAACATTGGAGGACCCCAAACAAAGCTACTTAGTGCATTTAGAAAGTCCATTTATTTCACTCCTTTTTTAATTTTTTCATGCAATTTCCCAAATGAGGCATCGTAGCTACAAGAGACTGCTGTCTTAAGGAATTACCATATATGTCATCTAAATATAGTAGTCTTCTCACCTCTACATCTAACTCACCCTAACTCCCATATTCATAGCCACTTTGGCAGCATTGGTTCCAGCTAATACCCGATAATAACTACATGAGTAGGTGGTACCCCAGGCACTCCCCTAATAACCTCCCTTCCCCTTTTTGGCTTTTCTAAAAATTGTGCACCTATCTGGAAAAGACATCTTACCATCTATTTCGTTCATAGGTGCAAGTAATGGTAGATAACCATTACCAAGTCAAATAGTATCGTATGAATGCCTGTTAATTTCCGTGCCTGCCTTTTATATTATTTTCATCCAAAAACCGCTAGAGCCAATTAACAGAATTTTTCCAAATAACTGTATTGTTAGAATTTTCTCATAGTACTATTATAACCTGACTTACATCAAATGTCATTGTTATTCTTACTAAAAAATCTATGTTGAATTTGATTTTTTTATTACAAGCAGATCAAGGATACTTTCAGTTCTGGAACAATTCCTCTCGAAGCCCGTCTATAGATATATACATTAAAAAAGGGGGCTTTTAAATTATGAATAAAAAGTTTTTACTTATTTTAGCTACACTTTTAGTTTTAACAGGTCTAGCACTAAATAGTGTCTCCAATCCTACCATTGCATCTGTTCCAGATAATGATGGAGTGATTAGGGTAATTGGTGAGTCTGTAATTACAGCAGCTCCAGATCAAGGTATTGTTGTGGTTGCAGTAGAAACAAAAAATGCCGATGCACAGAAAGCCGTAGCTGAGAATTCTAAAGCTACTGATAAAGTAATAGCTGCGTTAAAAAGCTTTGGATTAAATGATGATCAAATAAAGACTGGATCCTACAATGTTTACAGTTACGTAGATTATGTATCTCCAGAAAAGCTTAGAGAAGAACAACCCACCCAGTATATAGCACATAATTCTCTAACTATTACAATTAATGATGATTTAGAAAAAATGGGTCAGGTTATTGATACAGCAATCAAATCTGGCGCAAATCAAGTACAGTCAGTACGCTTTGAATTAAAAGACTCTGAGGCAGTTAAATTGCAGGCACTTCAAGCAGCTACAACTCAAGCAAAATCTAAGGGTGAAGCTATAGCAAAGGGTGCAGGTGTAACCATATCAGGAATTAAGTCTATTTCCGAAGAAGGGTCAAGTTATTCCCCATATAGAACTTCATTTGAGAATGAGTCACTAATGATGGATAAAGATGCAGATTCCGGCACTCCCACTCCAATAGTACCTGGAAATATAGAGGTACAGGCTAGGGTAGCAGTTGAATATCAGTTTTAAAAATGAATTTTTGTATTACAATTCTTAATATTACAAATACTATTATTATATTATTAGTTAATATAACTATGGAAGGAAAGAGATTAAAATGAAAAAAAATATACTAATAGTACCTTTAATAATGCTTCTACTATTGTTTTTTATTGGATGTGAATCACCACAAAGCAACACTCCAAATCAGATAACCCAGACTATTAATTTTTACTACGGAGATAGTAATAATGAAACCATGGTAACTGAGGAGCGTGAAATAGTCTATGAGAGAGAGGATGACAAATATGTAGAGGCTCTTGAAGCGCTCGTTAAAGGACCAGATACCTCAGATTATAATGCCAACATTAATCCCGATACTGTTGTTTATGGAACTATTAAGCAAAATCGAGATTTAATCGTAGACTTCTCTCAGGATTTTGCTCAGTTTGGAGGAAGCGTTGCTGAAATAATTGGTGTTGGCTCAGTAGTAAACACCATGACACAATTTGAGGAGATTGACCGTGTCAAGATACTTGTGGAAGGTAATGAACTTATAGGCCCTAGTGGTGAACCATATGGATTTTTTGAACCATTTCCCACAGATCCTAAGATTACTGAAGTAACACTCTACTTTTCAAACCAACAAGCTACAGAGGTAGTTGGGGAAAAGCGGGAGTTAACTGGTACCCTAAATCAAGAACAATTCATCATTTCAGTATTAGAGGAACTAATAAAAGGTCCTGAAAACCAAGATTTATATGCAACCATCCCTGAAACAGTAAAAATTCAAGATTTAATGCTTGAAGATAATCTTGTTGAAATAGACTTTTCACAAGAGATGTATACTGATCATTGGGGAGGAGCAGCTGGTGAGGCCATGACAATTAACTCAATAGCAGATACATTATTCGAATTTCCTTATATTGATAAAATAAAAATGACAGTAACGGGTGAACCAATGAATATTGAACATATGGTACTAGATGAACCAATAACCCGTGATTAAGAACTGAGCTATACTAAGCCCGGGTGACAAACCCGGGCTTAGTTTACACTGTCAGTACTATATCATTCAGAAATAATAGCTTTCGATGATAGATTAGTCACCCCACTAGGACTGGTACTTCTACGCTTGTACAGTACACAACGCTAGAACTACTGCCAAAAACCAAGGTTTAGCCATAATATTCTATCTGGGTTAAGACCCCTACTTCTTCCATCATATATGGCTTACGTAATTGAGGATAATTGTCATTTATTATTAACCGGTAGGCTGTCATAAATCCTTCTGAAATTGCTTCTCTTAGTTTTCGGGGACTTTTAGCATCTCCAATGACCATAACACGCATTCCCCGTTGCTTCAATTCACCCTCTAAATGGTTAATAGACCCTGCACCCATAGATAATACGATATGTGTACATGGCAACCAATGCTCCTTCCAATTCTCATCCATAGCTACAACTCCATCTGCATCTATGCTCTGCACCTTGTACCCTGTGAAAGACTGTATCTGCAACTTTTGCATTTCCTCCAAAAACACAGATCGCGTGATTGGTTCCATATCATCTGCAAGACTATTCTTCATCTCTAAAACCATAACATTAACACCTTTTTTTCTTAGGTAAAGAGCAGTTTCACATCCAACACTACCCCCTCCCACCACAATAACTTTTTCACCTACTTCATATTGTCCTGCTAAAATTTCCCACGCTGTTGCTACATTGGCATTACTTACACCCTTAATGCTAGGAATAATAGGAGCTGCACCTGTAGCAATTATAAAATAATCTGCATCCTTTTCCTGAAGCATTTCTATTGTTGCTTCTGTATTTAACTGTATATCAACCCCCAGGTTACGAACTTGGGTCTCAAGGTAATCAATACTCCAGTGTATTTTATCTTTTCCTGGAGGAACAGCAGCAATTCGAATTTGTCCTCCAAGTTCAGCCTCTCTCTCAATCAAGCTTACTTTATTTCCTCCAGTCGCTAGTACTCTGGATGCTTCCATCCCTGCAGGCCCACCTCCAATGACAACAAAGTGTTTGGAGTTATATGAAAAGGGAATTGATGGATATTCAATCTCTCTGCCTGCAACTGGATTAACTGTACACCTAATGTGGAGGTTTTTAAAGACACGCTCACTTATACATCCAATGTTACAACTAATACATTTTCTAATATCTTCATCCCTATCCAGCATGGCCTTTAGAGGCCATTCAGGGTCTGCTATAAGTGTCCTTCCAATAGCTATGAAGTCTGCCTTCTCTTCCTTGAGAAGATTTTCGGCTACCTGTGGACTCCGTATATTGCCAACAGTTATTACAGGTATCTTAACAACCTTTCTAATATTCTCAGCCAGGTATGCCCTCCAAGCCTCTGGATAACTCATGGGCTCTATAATTGTATGCATGGAAGAATACGTGCCAGAACTAACATGTAATGCGTCTACACCCGCTTCTTCAAGCATAGTCGCTATCTTCTTTGCTTCTTCTAAATCAATACCACCTTCTACAAACTCATCTCCGCTATAACGAAATATAACTGGAAAGTTACCTTTAGTCTCCTTTTTAATTCCTTTTATGATTTCAATGGGAAAACGCATACGTCCATTAATATCTCCACCATAAAGATCTGTCCGTTTATTGCTTCGGGGTGACATAAACTGGGCCACAAGATATCCATGAGCTCCATGTATCTCAACACCGTCATAATCTGCATGTTGGGCCCTGCTAGCTGCCTTCACAAACTTATTAACTATTTCCTGTATTTCATTTATTGTTAATTCTTTAGGAATAACCTTTAAATATGGATCTGGTATAGCAGATGGTCCTACAGGTTGTAATCCCTTGGTATTCTCATTTGTAGTCTGACGCCCAGCATGATGTAATTGGGGAATAATTCTTGTATCATGCTCATGAACAGCCTCCACAAGCTCATTGTGCCCAGCTATGAAGGAATTACTATGTAAATCAAGCTGTTTAGGAATGGCATACCCCCCTGGAGAATCCACACTTACTATTTCTGTTATAATTAAACCTACTCCACCTTTAGCCCGTGCTCTATAATAATGAAGCATTGCCTGGGTAACTGCGCCTGTTTCACTTGCTAAGTTTGTTCCCATTGCTGGCATGACAGTTCGATTTTTAATACTCATATTTCCAATTAAACCTTTTTGAAAAAGTCTCGGATATTTCATTTGCAAATTCCCTCCCTATTTATGTTAATATAATAGTTAAACCATTCCATCATTTTTCTCTAATATTTTTACAACCCTATTCAAATGTTTTTCATCAGTAACAACAGTTACCAGAAAATTCTTTCCGCCAGCTATTCCATAACCCTTATTGGCCATTCCCGATACAGAAGGATCCGCTGACATTAATACCCTTGCTGCATCACTATCGCTAGCCGTACTATCTGAAGATATGGTTAAACCAGTTTGGGTTATTGCTTGTCCAGAAATGGGGTTATTAAGATGTTGGTTAAATGTTGTTCCATATCTGCTAATTCTATCAATTTGTGCAGTATTAATTCCCATATCCTTTAGCTCGTCTACAGCTTTTTGTGCCTTTGAGCTACTAGGAAAATATGCCATAATAGAGCGTTCTCCCTGATTGAGTTTAATTTTTATCACCTCCATGTTTAGTTTTCGAAGTATTATAGCCAACTATACAATAAATGTCTAAAAAAGATACCAACTACAAATAATAATAAACAGGATTCTTTATTCAGGTGGAGTTTCCCACAGGATTAGTTCAACTAGAGTTCTGAGAAAAGCACCTGAACTAAGTTTTACTGAATGACTCCATCTGAATAATATAGAGCGAAACTTGCCAACTTGTTTGGCGTAGCTGAGCTAATCCTTTAGGGAAAACCGTTATCTAGGGGCTTAGTACCACTCTTAGTGGTAGTTAGCCATCGGACAAATAATAAGTTGGGGACATTCCTGCTCTCTGGAAGTGTGAGGTTGGATGTTAGATGTGAGAATTTAAGAAGTGTGTCCCGTACATTAAGTAGGAGGTCTATCTACATGGAGAAAAAAGGATTTCATGTAACCTCAGAAATCGGTAAGCTTCAGTCAGTATTGCTTCATAGGCCAGGTTCCGAATTAAATAATTTAATTCCTCGTTATCTTGAAAACTTATTATTTGATGAAATTCCATGGCTTAGAAAAGCTCAAGAAGAACATAACGGATTTGCAAAATCAATAAAAGATACTGGCACAAAAGTCTTTTATATTGAAGATTTAATGGTTGAGCTCATTCAAGATTTAGAGGTCAAGCGGCAACTCATTGAAGAACACTTAAAGTTTTCCTTACAAAGCGATAAAGAAGTGTCTAAAGCTGTTTTTGAATTTCTATATAATCTTCCCCCAGAAGAGCTTAATAGTAAGCTATTAGCAGGCATACATAAAAAAGAAGTCCAAAAGTTGAAAAAACACCGCACATTAAGTGATTTAACCGTCTCAAGTTATCCTTTTTATTTAGATCCTATGCCTAGTATGTACTTTACACGTGATCATGGAGCTATGATTGCTAACAAGTTACTTGTAAGCAGCATGTTTAATTTTGCAAGAAGGCGTGAAACAATCTTTTTACGTTTTTTGCAGAAGCACCATAAACTTTTTGAGAATACCAAGCTCTGGTTTGAAGAAGAGATACCTAGGGGAATTGAAGGAGGGGATATTCTAGTGATAAATTCGAGTACTCTAGTGATTGGTTTAAGTGAAAGAACTACTGAAGAAGCTATAGAATATATTACACAAAAATTCATAATTGAGACAGAACAAATTCGCCAAATAGTAGTTATTCAAATTCCAGCAAAAAGAGCCTTTATGCACCTAGATACTGTATTTACTATGATTGATTATGACAAATTTTTAATGTATCCCGGTGTAAAGGATGATATTCATGTTTATCTTTTAGAAAAAGGTACAAAAGAGAGGATAGTAGCAACTAATGACCATAAACTAGATGAATTGCTAGGAAGGTATCTAGGTGTAAAAAAGGCACAACTTATTTTCTCGGGTGGTCATGAGCCAATTACAGCAACTCGAGAACAATGGGGGGATAGCACAAATACCCTGGCGATAAAACCAGGGGTTGTAATATGCTACAATCGCAATGAAGCCACAAATAAAGTACTGAGAAATAGTGGTGTAGAGGTTGTTGAAATAGAAGGATCAGAATTAGTTCGGGGCAGGGGCGGTCCTAGATGTATGAGTATGCCTTTGTTAAGGCTTAGCCTCTAATCCTTTTCCTACACATCTAAGAGTTCAAAACCCGTCTGCGGGTCTACTTTTCGTTTAGCAGTACCATTTAACAGCTCCATAATTACCACCTCCCCATAGAGCCAAACATCAACTCCCTGGCGAGTACAGCCTGCTATTGTGTCTTTACCATGACCAAAGGCAGAATGCATATGTAGTTTAAAAGCACCTTCTTCATTTCTAAATATAGTGCCCACTCCCAAAGATTCACTAACTCTAGGAAGTGGTATTACAACAGGTATCGGTTTCTCAGCTTCACCGTCTTCAGGGCCAACAACAACCTTACTATTTTTATCAGCTCCGCCAAGGAAAAATACTGTAGCAGACCCTACTTTCCTTTCTTGTGCGAAATCCTCAATGGTCTTTGGAATACGATCGCCTTTTTCCAATCGTAATATAAATATCCTACCTAAACTTGCTTCAGTATACTTCAAATAAAGTTCCTCCAAAATTTTTTATCATTTACTCTTAGTATACCGTAACAACTTGTAATTTTACATGTTTCTCTCTTCAGATAAAGAAAAACCTCATTATGGCCTTTTTATCAGAGGTCCATTAATAAGGTTTTTAGATATGCAATTTACACTATTCTTATCCGTGTTGATATTCTTTGGTTTCGTAATTCCTGTGCGACATTTTCACCTTGTACGGTGAAGATACCGGTCCCTACAGGAACCCCTTCATTTGTCCTTTGATCCCATGTGACTCTAAATACCTGAGATTGTCCCGGTTGAAGTACAATTGTCTCGACTACTTGAGCGAAAACTCTGTCTGCTGACCACTGCCATAGTATTCTACCAGTTATACCCCTACGAACAAAAAAATCGAAACGTTGGGTAGTTGGATATGTTAATGAAATAGGACTAGCAGTAATATTAGTTTTAACCAATGTCATTTGAACACTTTGATTTCGCCTGTAAAGCATCCTATCAGTAGATAAAATATATAACAAACCCCTTACTACTCGCACAGAAAAGTTTCTTAAAGGTCTAGGAGAAGGTACTGTAGGTGGAAGCATAGGAACTGGAATTCTAATTACAACCCTAACAGGAAGCCTACTGGGATTGCGTATTTCATTGTATCTTAGGATTTCTTCAACAGTAGTATCAAAACGTTCCGCTAAGCTTTCCAAGGTATCTCCTGTTTGTATCTCATAGGTAAAAAACATATAAAAGTCCCCCCTTTCAAGTTTACATTTTCAAAATAAGTCTCCTTCTATTTATATGCTTCAAGGGGGAAATTTGTTAGTGTGAGTCTTTGGTCTAGTACTTTTTTCTAATTATTTCTATGTGGTATCCATCAGGATCATTCAGAAAATAATAGCCAGGGGGGGTTCCTGGTAAACCCTTTAATTCAGTAGGGTCTAGACCCATATCCTTATGCTTTTTATGTAGTCCTTCTAGATTATCTACATATATAGCCAAATGACTGTACCCATTACCTATCTCATAAGGTTTTTCTTGATCATAATTGTACGTTAATTCCAACTCAAAATCTGTTTTATCCTCTTTAAGGAATACTAAGGTAAATTTATATTCTGGGAAATCTTTTCGCCTAGATTCCTTTAAATCTAAAGCTTTCTGATAGAATTTAATCGATTTTTCTAAATTCATTACCCTAATACATACATGAGCAAATTGAACCTGCATAATAGAACTACCTCCTTTTGTTATTTAAGTTTCTAAAGTAATACAGACATGTAAAAATAATTGCCAGGCTACCTATTTGAAATATATTAAAAGCTATACTATGATAATCAGGTTCCCAATAAGACACAAAGCTTCTACTGGTGGCTTTACTTAAAGGCCAAAATAGTGGTAATGCATCATTTACGTGGGTAAAAATATCTACAGCAATGTGAAAACCCCAGCCTAGAACAAAAAATATCCATTGTTTAGAGTAAATATAGACTACAGCAAGCATAATTCCCCATATTGCTATCGAATGTAGTGCATAGCCAACTACAGACAAAAAACCTGCTTCTAGTACAAGAAGGGGCAGTTTGTCAGGAATTGCACCTTGTTGAATAATTAACCCTAGTCCAGCTAAAAGAAATGGACTATCCACGAAAATAGATCCAGCAACAAACTTTATAACAGTTGAATGCCTATGTAGTAAAACAAATGCCCAAAGTCCATGACTTATAGTATCCAAAAGAATATCTCTCCTACCCAATAAACTCCTTAATAATAGAATTTAAAGGAATCTCTTTTCCATCTAGAGATGAAACATACGTTATAAACCTTAATAGCCTCTGTGCTTCTATATAATCCGGACTGAATTTATCAATTTCAAGTAAAAGCGGTTGTGCATAGTGCTTTAAAACTGCTAATTCATATATCAATGAGGAGTTAAACATTATATCTGCATCTTCTTGAAAGGGGAATATACTTCTATCCTCGCCTCTTCTGACCGATGGCCAAATCCTTAATGTATCTGAAGCACTAAGACCCCGGTATTGGTAATCTCTTACAATCCTCCTAAGTTTACGTATATCAGTAGTTGGTATTCTATTATGGTTATCAATATTTAATTGCGTCAAACATGAAATATAAATTTTATATTTATGGTCTTTAGGAATTGAATAAGTAAGTTTTTCATTTAAGCCATGAATGCCCTCTATTATAATAGGTTGATCTGGTCTAATTTGTACTTTACGACCAAAATCCTCCCTCATACCAGTCTTAAAGTTAAATATTGGCATTTCCACTTCTTCACCCTGAATTAGTTGGGTCAAGTGTTCATTTAATAATTGCAAATCTATAGCCTCTATAGACTCAAAATCATATTCGCCCTTATCATCAAGGGGAGTTTTTTCTCTATCTACGAAATAATTATCCATCGATATGGAAATTGGCTTTAAACCATTGACCATTAACTGAATCATAAGCCTATCAGCAAATGTCGTCTTTCCAGATGAAGACGGTCCAGCTATGAGAATCACATTACCTCTATCCTTGTGCTCTTCTATTTCATCAGCAATATTTGCAACCTTCTTTTCATGAAGAGCTTCTGCTACTTTTATTAGCACTGATACGTTATTATTAACTATAGCGTCATTTAAATCTGCAATAGTATTAACTTCCATGATTTCTGCCCATCTTTCAGCCTCATAAAATATTTTTGCTAATTTTGGCTGTGGTACAAATTCGGGTATACGTTCTGGATTCTGAGCTAGAGGAAAACGTATTATCACCCCTGGCAAATGAAATTGCAAGGTGAACTTCTTCAAATACCCAGTATTAGGTACTACATATCCGTAAAAGAAATCATACATCCAACCTGTTTTATAAACCTTACCCCTAGACGTAGGCAGATATTTTAGCATTTTAACCTTGTCAACCTGCCCATATTCTTCAAAGATTTTAAGAGCTTCTTCTCTAGAAATTTCCCTTTTTTCAATAACTTCATCAGCTTCAATTATTTCTTTCATTCTATTTTCTATGCTTTTCACTAAAGCCTCTGTAAGTTTTTTCCCTTTAATCTCACAATATAGACCCTTTGAAAGTGAATGCTCAATCATCACATCACTATTTGGAATCATTTCCCTGGCTGCTCGAATAAATATAAAGCTCAAGCTTCTAGCATAAATCCTATTGCCTGTGTCACTAGTTATGTCAATAAATTTCAATTCAGAAGGCTCATAAATACAAAAATTTAGATCCCTAAGCTCATTATTTACTGTTGCTGCAACAATTGGGTATGGTACTTCACCTATCATTTTAGTTATTTCCAGCAAACTAGTTCCAGGTTCTATTAATAGTTTTTCACCCGTATTTAGAGTAACATTAATTGTCATAAATACCTCCATAATTCCTGCTTATGAGCAGCTGGTAATAACTATTTCTTCATAGTATGTTTAATTTCCTACCTTAAAATGTGTAGATATAATGAATTCAAACAAAATCTCTGGATATCCTTCATCCAGAGATTTTGTTTATTTGTAGCAACAATCAATTTAATTGTTTTTACTCTATTTAATAATCGCGCACGCGCGCAGCCTGATATGCATCCTCAACTTCTGGTACATCAGCCCACCAGATATCCCCAGCACCAGCTACTTGGTCAGCATAATTGCCTGTATCTAAGGAAACAATCGATATAGCGCCAAATAGTATAATACCAAAAACGATAAAAGTTACATTTCTCAACCATTTCGGTAAATTTTTACTTTCGTCTTGGGCCACTTTGCTCATTTAATTACTCTCCCCATTCACTCAATATATTTATTATCTAAATTATACTCCTCTCAATTCTAAAATGGAAGTGCAAAGAAATAACCGCTAAAAAAGATGTAAACTGTTAATGTTAGAATTAAGTTAAATATTGATTATATTAAATGGTCACCTGACATCAATTAGTTTCATTTGAACTACATTCAAGAACCTGTTTATAAATAAAACTTATTAAATGTATTTATCTATTACAAGTATTAATAATTATATTTAGATTTAATTATTCCTTTATGTAAAGAATTCCATTTAAACTTTTATGGACACAAAAATACTGCTTTTAAGGGCAGTATTTGTAGATAACTCGTGTTTGATTATTTGAGAGTATTCTATCTGTCATCCATATAACATCTTACCTTGCCAATATGTTCTGGGGTTGTACCACAGCAACCTCCCACTAAATGGGCACCGGCTTCGATACATTTCTTAATACCCTCCGCAAAGACTTCTGGTGACATATCATACTTAGTTATACCATCAACTAACTTTGGTTTACCCGCATTGGGCTGCACTATTACTGGTATGTTGGAAATTGATTTTATTGCAGAAACAACTTCAGCAAGTTCAGCAGGAGCTAACTCTCCACAGTTTGCACCTACCACATCTGCTCCCTCATCTACCGCATTTTGAACACACTCAGTTAAGTAGTTACCCATCATTGTTACAAAGCCCTTTGGAGTTTTAGAAAACGTATAGGAAACCAAGATAGGCAAATCAGAAATGCTTCGACAAGCACGCGTAACACAACGGGTTTCCCTTACATCAGTCTGGGTTTCAATTACAAACCCATCTATCCCGCCTTCTAAAAATATTTGTGCTTGTTCTCTAAAGTTTTGATAGAATTCTTCTTCTGTATAAGTTCCATATGGAGTTAATAGTTGTCCTGTAGAGCCCATATCAGCTAATACATATTTTCCTTTGGGGCAAGCCATTTTTGCAATCTCTACACCAGCCTTGTTTGCTGCCATCACATCAATATCAAGATTATGTGTTTGAACATAAATACGGTTACTTGTAAATGTATTTGTAAAGATCACATCACTACCAGCATCAAAATAATCCTTATGAATCTCCATAACATCTTTAGGGTTGTTTAAGTTAGCTACACCACCAGTTTCTATTCCTCTCTCAATCATCTGGGTTCCAATAGCTCCATCAACTAGAATTGTTTTTTTCAATTTCATAAAACTCCTAAAATCCATGATAATTACCCCCTGATATTTTATTTCAAGTAATCTATTATTTCCTCCGCAGCATGATTAAGGTTATCGCAGTTTACAGAAAGGTCATAATCTGCTACTTTTCCTGTTGGATAACCATATAGTGGGTCATAGTAGTCTTTTAAGAGTATGGTTGCAACCTCATCAAATCTTTTTTCATTAACCAAGTCAATAAGATTATTCATTTTATTCCGCCCAAGGGCCTTTTTTAAGTGTAAAATTGCATCTATTAATCTTTCCTCCGGAAAAGTGGCATAGTCTACTATCAGCCTGTCAACTCTTGTTTTGAGGCTAGCATATAAATGAATTTGTTTGCCAGTTTTCATTTTTTGAAATACAGAATCAGGAATATAAAGCTTACCTATTCGCTTACTTTCACATTCTATTACTGAATAGTTCAATTGATTGTTACATACATTTTCAAATATCTCAGCTTCAAATGCCTTTTGGCTTGGTTGATTCCCTCCATGAATCTGTCCAAAAACCGATCCTCTGTTATTAGCTATTTTCTCGATATCGATTGTTGGTATTTTTCTTTCTGACAATAACGATAACAAATCCGTTTTCCCCACACCCGTAAGGCCATTCAAAACAACCATCTCAGGAATATTTGTTATATCACTAAGGAAAGAATGGACCAACCTTCTATAGGCCTTGTAGCCCCCAGAGAGATATACAACCTTTAATCCCATTTCATTACAGTAGTCTTTTAAGCTTTGGCTCCTCATTCCCCCACGCCAACAGAATAAAATAATATTATCGTCGACATTCTGTGACGCACTTTTTATCTGCTCAAGAATATGCGGAAGCTTTGGTTCCACTATTTTATAACCAAGATCCTTTGCCCTTTCCGTGCAAATCTGTTTATAAACTGTTCCCACTTTTGTTCTTTCTTCATCTTCGAACAACGGGATATTTATCGCTCCTGGAATAGTCCCCTCCTTGTATTCACTCGGAGATCGGACATCAATACTTATGACATTATGTAGTTCTCTCATTTCTTCAATAGAAACTTTATTGCCTTTCAAATTTAATTCCTTCTTTCATTTATCCCTTTTCTTATGCTCAAAGAAAGACGCCTTGACAAAATGCCAAGGTGCCTGTTTTTAAATTTTTTCTGGTTCTCCGTAATCCACATCAAAAGTTTCAACTGTCATCTTCTTAATTCTCTGGTCTTCCTGAGGTTTATCTCTAGAATCCCGTTTTACACTCACTATCCTGTCAACTTCCTCCATACCTTCAGTAACCTTCCCAAAAGCAGCATAGTCCCTGTCTAAATGGGGAGACTTCTCTACCATAATAAAGAATTGAGAACCTGCAGAATTTGGAGCCATTGTTCTTGCCATGGAAAGCACTCCCCGCTCATGTTCCAAATCATTTGGAAATCCATTCTTGCTAAATTCCCCTTTAATGGAATACCCTGGCCCACCCATGCCTGAACCTTCAGAACAACCTCCCTGGACCATAAAACCTGGTATAACCCTGTGAAAAATTAAACCATCATAGAAACCTTTTTTAACTAATGACACAAAATTCCTAACAGTATTTGGTGCTTCCTCTGGATAAAGTTCAATTTTAACTAAACTTCCATTTTCCATTTCCATTGTTACTATTGGATTTTTAGACATATTACCATCCTTTCTCCTATTAATACTTCGAATGAAATTATTGTACCCTTTTTTAAGTAGTTTTGCAAAATTTAACCTTGCTTTGGATGTTTTTATTTTTTTATACATTATGGCACATAAACTGTTTCAAATATACTCAAACTAATACTGAAAAAATACATGACTTAATAAGCTGGGAACATTCCTCAGACATATATGTTAGGGACATTCCTCGTCCAAAAGGAATAGCTTTAAATAGAGGTGTGTGCCCAATACATTAATGCTCCAGAAGAAGTTTGTCCCCGCTCATTAAACAGGAGGTGTCACTATTTGATACATAGGAAAGTTAAACCAGTAGTGTTAATTTTAATTCTATTTATGTTTATGCTTCTTGCAGTTGGATGTCCTCCAGCTGAAGAACCTGCTCCGCAAGATCCAGAACCTCAACAACCTCAGGAGGAAGCCCAAAATATTGACCCATCAGAGCTTGTTGGTCAATGGGTTGGATCCAACCACTCAAACATAGTGCTTAGTCCAGCTGAAAGGGATAATTGTGTTGTATGTCATGATGGTGGTGCATTTGCAGAGCAAATAACAGAAATAGATCAGTTGGAAAGAGAGTTTCCTGTCTCAACTGATTGCCGGGCATGTCATACTGGACAGGGTAATGAGCTAATGCAATCTGGAACAGTAAGTATACCTTCTCAAGAAAATGTAGAGGCAGGTACTGGAGCACAATGTTTAGCTTGTCACAATGAGAGAAAAAACCCCACTATCGACGATGAAGACAGACCAGCACCCCACTATAGCAGTCAAGCAGGTATTTATACTGGAACAGGAGGTATAATGGCTGAGGATTTCGATTATGAAACTTCTTCTCATTTTGAAATTGAAAACACATGTAATGCCTGTCATATGACTCCAACTGAAGATGGATGGCAATCTCATACCTTTGCCGTAGATAATCTTGAAGCAGCATGTGGTGATTGTCATAGAGATATTACAGATGTTAACTTAGAGGCAAATGCGGACTATGATGGTAATGGTGAGGCTACAGGGTTCCAGGATGAAACTGAAGGATTGTTAACCCTTTTAGAGGAAGCAATTTCTGAATCCATAGATGGGGGATCCTTTGAATCAAGTCATGGCTCAGTAGTATTTACAGATGAAGCAGGTAATGAAATTCAAGCTCCTAATGAAGCTTACCAGGCAGCTTTTAACTATATGTTAGTTAGCAATGATGGTAGCTTGGGAATTCATAACCCAATATTCGTAGTTCAACTATTACAGCAGTCTTATAGTGAACTAACAGGAGAAGATGTACCCGATGCAGATATACAGTAAATTGTAGTAAAATAATAAGTAGGAGAGTATAAATCCCTCCTACTTATTTTTCTTGAAATATAAGCTTACTTTATTGCTCATATAGATTAGAACAATCTTTAATTATTAATTCATAGATATCCTTCCTTCGATCATTTAAAAGAGTAACTGTACCCGATTTACGATGACGTTTTAAAATTTCTAGGTCTAAATCTCCAACAACAACCATCTCAATGTTTGGACTACACTCCCCTAATATTCCATCTCTTGGGAAGGCAAAGTCAGATGGGGTAAATATAGCTGATTGGGCGTACTGGATATCCATATTTTCCACCTGAGTTAAATTGCCTACAGTACCTGCGATTACCGTATATGTCTGATTTTCAACAGACCTGGCCTGAGCACAATACCTTACCCGTAGATATCCTTGTCTCTCATCAGTACAAAAAGGCACAAAGATAATATTTGCTCCCATTTCTGTTACTATCCTTGATAATTCAGGAAACTCAATATCATAACAAATTAAAATGGAAATCTTGCCACAATCTGTATCAAAGACTCTTACTTCATTTCCACCCGATATGCCCCACCATTTTTTTTCATCTGGTGTTATATGAATTTTATATTGTTTCTCAATTGTTCCATCTCTTCTAAATAAATATGCAATGTTATAAATTTTGCCACTTTCTTCAACGAAGTGGGATCCTCCTATAATATTTACATTGTACTTAACAGCTAATTCCGTAAACATTTCTATATACTGTTCAGTAAACTCTGTAAGTTTACGCACAGATAGACTAGGGGACTTCTCTTCAACAAATGATAAAAGCTGTATTGTAAAAATTTCTGGAAATACAACAAAATCACTTTTATAATTTGAGCCTACATCAACAAAATACTCACATTGGTTAGCTAACTCCTCAAAAGAGGATATACTTTTCATCATGTATTGAATAACGCATACCCTTACTGGGAATGCAGTCTTAAAATGTTTTTTAGTTTGAGGGCGATAATCAATATTGAACCATTCCATAAGAATAGCATAATTTAGAGAGCGTTCATCATCCGGTAAGTAATTGGTATTTACTCTCTTGACTACAAAGTCATTTTTTAATTGAAAGCCTAATATAGGGTCAAAAATGTTATGAATTTTTACTTCTTTTACATATTGCCTTGGAGTCATTTGATCAGCATGTAAATGATAATTTGGAATTCTTCCTGCAATTATAATACTTTTTAGGTTCAGTTCTTGGACTAAATCTTTTCTAGCATCATAAAGCCTTTTGCCAATTTTCATATTACGAAAATCCGGATGCACCATTACTTCTATTCCATATAAATTTGTGCCTTCTGAATCATGATTAGTAATATAACCATCGTCAGTAATTTCATCAAAAGTATGCTGATCATCATACTCTTCAAAATCAACAATCAAACTAGAACATGATCCCACAATTTGTCCTTCATATTCAACACAAAATTGACCCTCAGGAAAAATTTTTAAATGGCTCTCAAGATGTCCCCGCGTCCATGTTTCCATTTTAGGAAAACATATTCTTCCTAGCTCAATAATATAATCAATGTCCTTTCTGGTTATATTTCTTAATACAATCTTTTTTTCGAATTTAGTTAGATCAATATTTGTCATTTATTGTGCTCCTTTTATGAAGGTGTTTAACAACTGTTAAGGGTACACTATTTCACTAGTTTATTGGTAATAGCGCTAATTAAAGAGAGCAGTATGGTGCCAATAATAGCAGCTAAAATCCCTGAAATTTCAAAACCATCTACGACAGAGGCCACCATAAATAATATAAAACCATTGATTACAAAGGTAAAGAGACCCAAAGTCAAAATATTTATTGGCAAAGTAAGTAATAACAATATGGGTCTAATAATTGCATTTACTATTCCTAAAACTAAAATAGCAATTAAAGCTGCTCCAAAGCCCTGTAAATTAATCCCCTGAATTATATTTGCAATTATAATCAAACCGAGAGCATTAATTACCCATCTTACTAGTAAACCTGTCATGCTTTTCACTCCCCAAAAAATGTTTTGTTATTATTTATGTCAAAGGCACTAAATCTATTCAACAGTTAACTATATTCATGTTTCTATTTTTTTTGTATTAATCCTTCATATCATGCAAAAAATGCTACTTCTTTGGGGGTAAGCAGTCTTTAATAGAAAAAGCCTTCAGCTCTTTTTAAAACTGAGGCCTTTTCCTAACTTATAATCTAAATACTTCTAGTTCCACCCTCCGTCTCTACAACTAAGAGTACCATCTCTTCTTGACCTGTTTCTACGTTGATATATACATAATAAATGTCCTCGCCCATTGTTCCTCGTATTTCATAGCACAATTTTTCTTCTAGATTGCTTAGCGGAATAAGAGCAAGTCTAACCTCTTCGATTTGTAATTCATGGTTAACTTTTTCTCTTGCTTCTTCCTCAGTAATTTCTGATTCAGGCAAATCTCTTTCTGTATGTGATGTGTAATACTTTGCTGCATCATAGCCAATTATATTGCCATTTTCAAGAGAAATAGTCACCTGAACCATATCAGGATAAATAATAACCTCATCCTGCACCAATGCTAGGTTTACCAGCAATTCGTTTCCTTCTTCAAGATGACCGATAGGAGTAAACTCACCTAGACCTAAATCATCAACAAACTCCTGTGCCCTAGAAAAAGCTTCTCCCCTATCTAATTGTTCGCCATCTGGAGTATCTGCTACTATCATCCAGACTACATGACCGCCTTGTTGGCTAATTCCTACACCTGCAGCTTCGTCTCTTTGGTCGGCTTCTCCAAACTGTACATGATATATAGGAATATCTCCTTCTGATGATTCACTTCTATTAGTATCAAAATCATAACCCAATTCACTCATGAATTCCTGGGCTATATTTGCTGCTTCCTGTGGACTGACTTCCTTTCCGGTTATCCCTCTTGGTTCCATATTGACAACATGGTCAGAAAATGGTCCATCATATGTTAGAGTTGGCACTTCATCTTGAAGACGCTCATCCATCTTGCCAAAACCATCAACCACATTCTGTGTTTCTGGAGTTAAGCGCTGCTGATTGTCACTTGTTAAATTTCCAAATCTAAACTTTCTATCCTGTGCTAAAGTAGTTAATTCCCTTAATTCTCTATGCATCGTTCGTGTTTCACCATGGAGTTCTTCTAAGGTTTCCTTTTCTTGTTCACTTATTTCAACATTATCAGCTAGCTTTGTAGCTAAAGAGTAACAAAAGTCACCGAGCTGTGCCATATATTGCTGACTCCGCATCATAGATGGCATCTCTAATGGGAGTTCACCTAAACTACCTCTTGCTCTCTCCGCCTCATGCCAAGCTGTTGACAGGGTTATTATATTGTGGCTGTTAGAGTTTGAAGCAAGTGCTTTTCCAAGGAGTACATCTAGATTTTCAGTACTATCAATCAAATCAAAAAACGCTGTTTGGTATCTGGCTTCTAGGGCATTGTCCATTGCATAAGTCCTGTTGCCTATTCCTGAATACCACATTAAACCTGCACCGATTAAAAGTGCCGCTAAAACACCTAAAAGTACGTTCTTATAATTTGCAAACCAATCTCTATAACTCAAAATTTTCACCTCACCTTCTTTTCAGTTAAAAGCCAAAAACATGTCGACCTATTCTTGATGTGACTGTTCTACTCCAAATCCATCTACTCGTTGCTGTAGCAGGGTTCCAGAAAAATGTCGCCCCACCAGTAGGATCCCAACCATTAAGTGCTAATCTGGCTGCTCTAACATGTTCGCTTGAAGGATTCACATTCCAAAAACTACCATTTAATATTGGTTCAAAAGCTAGTGGCTGATATATTACACCATTTACTGTAGGGGGAAAACGTGGATCCCTTATCCTATTAGCAATAACGGCTGCAACAGCAACTTGCCCGTCGAAAGGTTCTCCCCGAGCTTCAGCTGCTACCATTCTGGAAATCATCCATACATCATCTTGCCGTGGTTGACCCACCCCACCCTGGGCTGGTATGAACTGATCTATAGCTCCCTGCTGAACAGCAGAAAACATTCCAAAGGCTATACCAACCAAGAATATACCAAGTATGAAGCCACCTATAAACTGTCTCATAAACAACCTCCCTTTCGTGTTTTTCCATGTTATATTTCCCTCCTTTTAAAAGAATTATTCTTTGAGCTAGTAAGTATTGGGATAAATGAAGGATTCGTCAATTATGCTGTTGAAATATATACATAATATATGTAAATGCATTTAATGGTAATAATTATAATAGAATATATTTTCATAGGAGTGGTTTAAATGGACATTGCTTGGAGTAAAGTTCAAAGGCAAAGACTAGTTGAATTAAATGCAGATCCTTCATTTTTGGAGCATCTTTTTGAGAATACAAGAGCAAGAGACAAGGCTTTTCAAGAACTCGATAAAAAGCTGGTAACAGAAAACAAGAAAAACTTATTTAAACTAAAAACTAATGAATTTCGTCCTTTACTTTGTCAACTAGAAAGTAAGCTTACTGAACGCCTTACACAGGAGGGCTTTGTACAGGTAGTTACTCCACATATTTTGCCAAAAGAAATGCTTGATAAAATGACCATCACAAGTGAACATCCTCTGTCAAATCAGGTATTCTGGGTAGACAAAAACAAATGTCTCCGTCCCATGCTTGCTCCTAATCTCTATTCTCTATTGAGAGACTTAGAGCGAATATGGGAAAAACCTATTAAAATTTTTGAGATTGGTACATGCTTTCGCAAAGAATCTCAGGGAGCAAACCATTTAAATGAGTTTACCATGCTTAATCTTGTTGAATTGGGAGAGCTCGAGGGGAAACAAACCGAGAGGCTCAAAGAGCTTGCACATATTGTCATGGAAGCAGCAGATATAACAAATTATAGTCTGGAGAACTGCGAATCAGAAGTCTATATTGAGACTATCGATGTAGTCGTAAATGATTTGGAAATAGGATCAGGAGCCTATGGACCTCATTCCTTGGACAATAGCTGGGGTATATTTGACCCCTGGGTAGGAATAGGTTTTGGCTTAGAAAGATTGGTAACTGTTAAAAAAGGTTTTAAAAATATTCGAAGGACTGGGCGAAGTATTTCATACCTTGATGGGTCCCGTTTAAATATTTAAACCATTTTATTTAGACTGGAGGAGTTATGAATTGTGACAAGATTAACTGAAGTGGACCTGAAAGATTTAAATCAACAGATTAGAGCTTATGATAGAAGATTACTTGAAAATTGTGGAGTAAATCTGGCTGAAATTGCTGTCTCTGCAGCGGGTATAACCATCAAAGACTTCAAAGAAGCTATTTCAAACAGTAAAGTCGCTGTTGTGCCAATAACATCTGGCCAAGGAATAATTGGTAATTTTTCTCAATCAATACAAAGCTTTATAAATTATTTAGGTTTTCATGTTTTTGTAACAAATAACTACGATGTATCAGGTATTGCAGAAGCTATTAACAGGGATGCTGATATTATTTTTATGGCTGATGACAACCAATTTATAGCTATCAACCTGGCATCTAGAAAAGTGGTAGACAATGGAGAAGCAACAGGGAAAGGGTTTGTAAAAGCCTTGAGTCTATTATCCAATGGATTAAAAAACTGTGAGGTCTTAGTAGTTGGGGCTGGGATAGTAGGAAGCCATTGTATAGATTATCTCTTAAATATGGAAGCAAAGGTTGCAGTATGTGATATAGATAAAGATAAATTATCCTCCCTAAATCCAAGTATCATTATTGAAGAAAGCCTTTCTGAAGCTATTCCAAAATACAAATATATTATCGATGCATCTCCTGAAAAAGCCTTTATGACTTTAAATAATTTACACCAGGAGGCCAAAATATCCGCTCCAGGAATGCCACTAGGTGTATCTGATGAAGCTTATGAGGTATTTAAAAATAGAATTATCCATGACCCATTACAAATAGGCGTAGTAACAATGCTAGCCATGGCAGTCCAAGGAGCAAACAACAAGAGCTAAACAGAAGTAAAAGTCCGCCATAAGGCGGACTTTGTTTATCCATTCTTTTTCTCTCTTAATTCCGAACCATAATGTTGAGTAAACATAGTAGTTGAAAATTTTTCTAGCTTCCAACTAGGTATCTTGCATGCTTTACAGGTGCCAGTCATCCATTTATTGCGTAGCCATCTGGCTGCACGACTATTTTTTGAGTTCATAACTGTAAAGGTTTGATTACAATGAGTGGTTATTTCAGCATATTTTCCTTTTTCCTTGATGGACTTAATACCATGAATCACACCAGTACGAGAGGGCCAAAGCTTTATTTTGTTTAATAGTCGGAAAAAATCAACTTGCTTTCTATAGTACCTTTTCTTTTCAGTCATATTCCATACCCTCCAATTCGAGAATTATCCTGTTGGACAAGAATCACTATGCTCCGATATTTTGAGATGATCCATGATATTCTTTAGCACCTTTGCCCGCTTATTCCAAACTTCATGATAGCCCTCTGCTGTCATTATTAAAGTAGCCACCCAAAATTCTTTGCCTGGTCTATAATTAGTTACGGCTTCGTCAGCTCCAAAAAAATCCTCTTTAAGGTTTAACGGGCCAGCGTTAGCCATTATATGTTCACCAAGTATCTCTATTCTCTGAGAAGATACTGATATATGTTCAAAGATTACATGACTGATATTCAAACTTTTTTTGATAACAGGTAATTTGCCAAATACATAGATATCAGCAAGTTGAGTTAGCATATTAATTCCAGTAGACTTATAAACCGTTATAGGTGTTTGACTTGGTAATCTGGCATCAATTTCCAATACCTTTAGTTTACCATTTTGATTAATTACCTCAACATCCATTATTCCTGTGAGGTTTAAAACACTAGCTATCTTTTCTGTTATTTCATGCAATTGTTTTTCGAGGTTATCCCCAATATTTACTGGTGCTAAGACTCTCTTACAATCATAGGTTGAGTCTACCTGTATTTCTGTAGTTTGAAATGTAACATACTTACCCTTATACCCCATTACCTCTAAAGAATACGATGGTCCATCCAAGTATTCTTGTATTACCCATTTTTCATCTTTGCTCTGAATATTGTTGTTAATAAATTCTTCTAAAGTCCTAAGGTCAGTAAATCTTCTTACACCATGACTGCCACTTAAACCTGAAGGTTTTGCTATTACAGGAACACTACAATTAGGCCAATATTTTGGTGATGGTATATTGTTCTTCGCAAATAGCTTGTCAGATTTTAATTTGGAAGATGATATTATATTGGATTTTATGTCAAAGGCAACTGGAATATCTTCTTTAACAGCTATCTTTTCAATGACTTTTACAGCATCAGCATCCTCCAAAGCAGGGATAATTAAATCCTTGCCGCGTATAATTTCGGCAAAGGTTTCACTTTGATCATTCATTATATTAATTCTATGAAAGACATCACACATACCTGTTGCTGCTGCATTTTCCTTCTTATCAACAAGGATAACCTCCCATCCAGCTTTTTTCGCTAAATAGGTAGCCTCTACTCCCTGTAATTTTCCACCCACTATTACTACCTTCATATGACAGACCCTGTTGGCAAATTATGAACTTTTTTCTTTTTCTCTTCATCTACCCAGTTTTTATATTCCTCTACTGAGGCTTTTTTAAGACCCATTTCTTGGAGAACTGGAGTAATTCCTTGAACTGTTCTATGGCCTTCCTTTATGTCCTTGCTATTTTGTGCCACACCAGCCAACCCAGACATTGGAGGTATAATAGAGGTAATTACATTTGCTCCTGCATCTAGACGTTCCCGTAAACCTTCAATCCCATCAATATCAAGAGAAGCAGGTATTAGCTTATCCGGAAACAAAAGTCTTAAAAGAGCAATTACCTTAATCTCTGTATCCGGTGAAGTTTTCGAATGGGCCTCCATAGTAATTCCCGTCTGTGGAACAAAGCTCATGACACGAACCTGATGGGCTCCTAAATTTCTCATGTTTTCCATCGAAAGGGCTATATCTTGGGCTGTATCACCTACACCTGTTAAGATCCCTTCTTCCACCAATAGTCCTGCTGCAATAGCTTTTATTTTACTTTGAAGCCTCTCCTCATAGCTCTGATTGATACGCAGAGTCTTAAATAATTCTTCATTATGTGTTTCTTGGTAGCAAGCATACCAATCTGCACCTAAGGTTACAAATTTCTTGAGATTTTCTTCAGAAACTACACCAGGAGAAACCATAACAGGTAGCTTGGTTTGTAATTTGACATCTTCAATTAATTCCATCAATGAATTAAACCCACCACTATTTAAATGGTATTTAGGGTCTTCACCCATTGTTAAGTCTATAAGATGAACTCCAGATTCTGCAAGGCCCAGTACTGTGTTCATTATTTCATCATTGGATTTTCTGTACCTTTGACTTTGTGTATTGGATTTTCTATAATAGCAAAAAGCACAATCATTACGACACCAAGTTGAAAAATAAACAAAGCCATAAAGAAACACTTTATTGCTAAAATACCTATTACGTAATTCACGTGCTTTTTCGTAAACCTTTTGAAGTTCTTCTTTTTTATTTAATGTTAAAATATAAACTATTTCATTTCTAGATAAAAACTGGTTTTTATCTGCCTTGTCCAGTATTTGCTCCAAGCTTGCTTTTGGATCAATCCTTTGCACTTAGGCCACCTCTTTTAAAGTATTATTATAAAAGATTCTAGCCATTGCTAGAATCTTTTATTAAACAAAGTTTGGCGAGGAGTCCGGGGGTTCCACCCGGCTACGTAAATTTAGAGTCTACGCGATCTATGCCGATCCACCCCCCATAATTGTGAAAAAGCACGACTATTATTATATTAGACATGGAATGAATAAATCCTTCCTAAATCTACAGTTTACCATAATTTTACCGAGATATATCTAATTAAAACAGCTATCAGAAAAATTGATTAACTGAACAGTATCACCATTTTTTAAAGAAGCAGCATTTGCTTCATCAATATCAACATGCATTTCAAGCTTATATTTGTCACTAACTCTGACCAAGACTTCTAGAAAAACCATCACCCTTTGGCCTGAGGTCTTAACATTTACCTTATCTCCATCCTTAACTCCCAACTTAAGAGCATCAGAGGTGTGCATGTGAATGTGTCTTGCTGCTATCATAGTACCTTCATTTATAGTAACAGCCCCAGCAGGACCAACTAGGGTTAAGCCAACTGATCCTTGTAGTTTTCCGGAGTCTCTTATAGGTGCTTGAACACCTAGTTTAAAGCAATCCGACAATGAAATTTCAACCTGTGTCTTATCTCTTGTAGGACCCAAAACTCTAACCTTTTCTATTACACCTTTTGGACCAACTAAGGTAACTGTTTCTACACAGGCATACTGGCCAGGTTGAGACAACTCCTTGAAAATGCGCAAATTTACATTTTTTCCGAATAAGGCTTCTAAATCACCTTGGGAAAGATGGACATGGCGATTAGAGATGCCTATAGGAATTGTATCCTTATCTAAAATTTGGCATTCTATTTTATCCTTTTTTTGATCTTTTAGATGCCTATATACTACTTCTGTCACAAGTTCAATCAATTGCTTTTGATTCATTACTTCACCTGCTTTTACGCATGTTTTCCTTCTTGAAGTCTGGCTATTACCTGCTTCACTACCTCTGCAACTTGATCTGGGCTATACATGTCTGAAGAGGTGCTTTCTGTATTATTTTCAAAATCTACATTTACAGTTCCATAAGCAAGCTTCTTAGTGTTTATTAAATGTAATGGAGTAAGGTTATCAGAAAGACTACTTCCTCCCCAAGTACCACATCCTAATGTCATTGAAGGTGCAAGTCCTGTTGAAAAACCAACACCACCTAGTGCTGATGGCGTGTTAACTAAAATTCTAAAAACAGGTTTTACAATAAACTCTCTAATAATTTCTTCATTTTGAGAATGAATTGCAAATGAGTGACCTATTCCTCCAAGTTTTAGTAGTTCAATACTTAGTAGACAACCCTCATGCCAGTCTTTAACTACATAAAAACCTAGGACTGTGGTTAATTTTTCATGGGATAATGGGTATTCCGGACCATATCCATCCAATGGTGCAACTAAAATCTTAGTTTTTGCGGGTATTTGTACACCTGCTTTATTTGCTATAAAGTCAGGACTTTTTCCCACAAAGGCTGGATTCATTCCACCTTTAGGTGTCATTATAAGTCTACTAACCTTCTCTGTTTCTTCTCTATTTAAGAAGTGAGCTCCCTGGTTTTTTAGCTCTTTGATCACTTGATCCTTTATTGGTTCATCAACTACTATTGCCTGTTCTGAGGCACATATCATTCCATTATCAAATGTCTTACTTGTGATAATATCTTTTACTGCCTGCTTTATATTAGCACTTCTTTCTATAAAGGCTGGAACATTACCAGGCCCTACTCCTAAGGCTGGTTTTCCCGCACTATATGCTGCCTTAACCATGGCAGATCCCCCTGTGGCAACTATTACCGATATTGCCTCATGGTGCATAAGCTCGTTAACTGCTTGCATACTCACCTTTGACAGACAGCTTACTACGCCATCTGGAGCTCCTGCCTTAACGGCAGCTTCATTAATTATTTGAGCAGTTGCACAACTACATTTAATTGCGGCTGGGTGTGGTGAGAAAACTATTGCATTACCTGCCTTTATGGCACACAAAGCGTTGTGTATCAATGTTGATGTTGGATTTGTTGTAGGAATAATTCCAAGTATCACTCCTACAGGAACTGCAATTTCAACTACTTTATTAACAGTATCCTCTTTTATTACTCCTGTTGTTTTTAACTCTTTTATATATTCATATACATCCTTACCTGCAAATAAATTCTTAATAACTTTGTGCTCAACTATTCCATATTTGGTTTCATCTACAGCCATTTTTGCAAGCCACCTAGCATTTTCCACAACTGCTTCGGACATGTAGGCAAGAATTTTATTTATTTGTTCCTCTGAGAAGGTGGCTAAAACCTCCTGAGCTTCTTTTGCTTTTCTTGCGGTATCCCTTGCTTCTTGAATTATCCGTAAATCATAATCTATTGCCACCTATATCCCCCTTTCTCTCTCCGGTACGTTGTCTATCTATAGCTGCGAATAACGTAAAACTCTCAAATATTGCTCTTATTAGTTTTTTGTTTTGGTTATTTCTTTGATAAGAACTTCCTTATTTGCTACAGATATTTGACGTCCAGTTAGTGAAATGCCCTCTATCTTTCTTGCTAATTTTCTTAACTGACCTACTGTTAGCTTATCTAAATCTACGTCATTTTCTTCTTCTGGTGCTTTTTCTTCTTCCTTCGGTTCCTCTAAAACCTGCTCTTCTTCATAAGGTTTATCAGGGGTTGGAAAAGGAAGGATTGGTTCTAATTCTAGATGAGGTCTGGCAATTACATGTACAGAAATAAGTTCTCCCACTCTCTGAGCTGCTGATGCCCCAGCATCTGTTGCGGCTTTAACTGCTCCTACATCTCCTCTTACCATTATCGTTACTAATCCACCACTTATATTTTCTTTGCCTACCAATACCACATTTGCAGCTTTTACCATTGCGTCTGCTGCTTCTATTGCTCCAACCAAACCCCTGGTTTCAACCATTCCAAGTGCCGATCGATTCATGTCCCCCAACCCCCTTCTTAATGTACAGCGACACACCTCAAATAATGTAAGGGGACACACCTTTTCAAGGTCTATCATTTGGGCTTAGGAATGTCCCCAATTACATAGCTTTTGGGCTGAGGAATGTCCCCAGCATTTTTTAACCAGTATTTACTTAGTACTTGGTAAAATTGCTTCTACATCACTATGTGGTCTTGGAATTACGTGTACGGAAATAAGTTCTCCTACTCTTTGTGCAGCTGCTGCTCCAGCATCTGTTGCCGCTTTAACTGCTCCCACGTCTCCTCTTACCATTACTGTTACAAGTCCACCACCTACATGTTCTTTTCCTATCAATGTAACATTTGCTGCTTTTACCATTGCATCTGCTGCTTCTATTGATCCTACCAAACCTTTAGTTTCAATCATTCCTAATGCACTATTCATTTAAAATTACCTCCTTGAATTTTTGTTTTTTGTAATATAGAATACAGGAGTCAGTAGACCCCATTCTTCTGAATTCTGCACTTAAACCTTATTACTTCTCATACCCTGACAATTCAGCCCAGTTAGCTGGATAGGTTACAAAGAAAAATTTAACCTTATCAGGTGCAGAGAATGTTACCTTGGTATCTGCAGGGATAAAAAATACATCTCCCGCTTTTCCTGTGTATTTCTTTCCATTTATTATGAACTCAAGAGTTCCTTCTACTATATAGTCAATTTCATCATAGGTTAGATGCCAATCAAAAGTTGTTTTTTCCATTGACATAAAGCCGGTTGCCATATTTGGACTCTCTTTAATATTTAGAATTTCTTTTATCTTTACGTTATGATTTGGATCTCCTGTATTAAAATTTTCTAATACAACAGTATCACCTTTTACAAGCCTTAATCCACTTGCATCGGCTTCTTTAACTAGCTGGGATGGCCGTTGTGTTTGATTGAGGTTTTTCATTACCTCTCCAACTATTTTTGCAATCATTGCTGGATCTACCCCTGTAACTTCGTGCTTGACAGTCTCGATAGTATCTGTACATGCTTTGACTTCTGCGTCATCCTGCTTAGTTTCATAAACTTCCTTTGCTTGTGCACCAAGTACTATTTTGATTCCATACTCACCTGCTGCATCTTTTGCTGCTGGAGTAATAATTGTATTAGTATCTACATACATTGTCTTTTTGCCCTTACCCAAAAATTGCTTTATCTCTGAAACTGTAATTAATGTTTTCAAAAATTCACCTCCTTAAGCGGAATATGGACACACTTCTTAATGGATTTACCAGCCAGGAGAACCGTCCCCATGGTTGGTTTTATAATAATGTTTTCTTTAGGCTTTTATGTGGTGAGGGTATTACTACCTTTTCCACAAGCATACCTTTTTCTGAAACTGAAGCTGATCCAGCTTCTATGGCTGCCTTTACAGAGCCAACGTCTCCCGTTAGGGTTACAAAGGATTTTCCTCCTATGCCCATTGCCACTCTGATTTCTATTAGTTCAACATCTCCTGCTTTTGCTGCTATATCTGCAGCTACTATTAGAGATGCGATTGAATAGGTTTCTATAATCCCAAGAGCTACGACTTCAGTTGCAGCGGTTGTTGCTGAGATAGCCTTTATAACAGATGAATGTACATTTGCCAGTACAAAGTCATCAACTACTGCTGTAGAGCCTACATTTTTCCCAGCCTCTACTGCGTTTTCTACTGCCGATACATCTCCACATACAAGGACAATGTATTTTCCTGGACAGATTGGTTTAGCTTCTAGTAGGTCTACTAATGATGCCTTCAACATTATATCTGCGGCTTCTATTCCCTTAGCAATACTTATAAACTCAACTAAGCCAATAGCCTGTATCATTACTCACCACTTCCTTCCCCTGATGTAATGACTATGCTATCAGATACTTCCATGACGATTCCACTTATGCTGGCATGGATATTTGCTCCTAGTGCATTATCAGGTATTCTTGCTATAAGGCTACCCCTTTGTATCTTTTGTCCCACTTCTACTACTGGAATTGATGGCGCTCCTACATGCTGATGAAGCTTTATATGCACCCTTTTCACTTGGTATTCCATTTTCTCTAGAGGAGCATTTTTGTCATACGCAGTAAGTCCAAGTCTGGAAATAAGCCTTTTTACTGGTATCTTTCTATGCTCCTGCATGTGTGAAACAGTCTGCTCTTTTGGCATATCAGGCTTAATACCCTTTTTGCTTAATTCTTGTTTTAGCATAGCATTTACTTTCCTTGGGGAAAGGTCCACTATGCATGCATATTGTTCACATACACCACATTCCGAGCAAACTAATGCCATTTTTAGGGCATCCTCCTGCCCATGTATGTGTCCTAATGATCTCATGATTTTATGGGGTTCCAGTTTATGCCCTAACAAATATCTAGGACACAAATCTGTACAAAATCTACACTGTATACAAGCAACATTCGATTCTTTTATAATTCTATCTATAACTTTTAGTCTTTTTCTGATCAATGGGTGATCCTCTGGAAGTACTATGAGTCCCTTTGTGGTTTTAGTAATTGAGTCTGTCAAATCTTCCACTATCTTACCCATCATGGGTCCCCCATCTATTACCTTCAGTCCTTTTAAGGACTTGACTCCAGCGATTGCAAGCACCTCTTTAATGGGGGTTCCTACTGGTAGTTTCATGGTAATAGGTTTCGCAATCTCTCCTGTGACTGTTAAGTAGGTATCCATAACAGGCTTTCCTTCTAATGCTTCTGCAACATTGATTAATGTTTCCACATTAATTACAACACAATCAACTTTTAGAGGTATTGCTCCTTGGGGTACAAGGTTACCAGTAGCTTCATATACTGTAACGTGTTCATCTCCAGCAGGATAAAAATCATCTAGAATGTTCAGTCTTATAGGCTTTCCTGCTATTTCTTTTTTCAATTGCTCAATTGCTTCCTTATACTTAGCCTTTAATGCTATTACACCTTGACCAGCTCTCGATATTTCCATGACGATACATAAGCCCTTTACCATCTGCTTAGTTTTCATACTCATAAGCTGCTGGTCTACCCTTAGAAGGGGTTCACATTCTGCACCATTTACTACAATTGTTTTTGCAGTAGATGATACTTTAACATGTGTTGGAAAACCTGCTCCTCCTGCTCCTACTACTCCTGCATCTTGAATTTTTTCAATCATCTGTTCTCCCATGTCTGTCTCCCCATCAGCTTTCTTTCTCTTCGTCAATTATCCCTACTATCATTGCATCTACGGGAGAATCCTCTAGTCCTCCCATACGTCTGGCCGAACTTCCTTCAGTAACCAATACCTTTTCTCCAATTCCCGCTCCAATTAGATCTGCTGCTACTATTATCCGTCCGTCTTCTTCTTTAGTCCTATCATGAAGGTGAACTATCATCAGCTTAACTCCTACTAGTGATTCTTCTTTTCTAGTCGCCCAGATACTGTTAATTACTTTTCCTATTTTCAATCTTTAATCAACCTCCCTTTAATGTACGGGGACACACCTCTTTTGTAGCTATCCTTTGTCGCTGAGGAATGTCCCCAACATTTGCTTCTTGAACACCAAGGGCAATCCCAAGGGGAGTTACTAAAAGCGGATTGTCTGGCTTTATGACAGGTATGTCAAGTTCCTTCTCAATAATTTTTTCCATACCCTCAAAACAGCTTGTTCCGCCAACCAGATAAACCGTGTCCACATTATGACCTTCAATATGTCTTTTGATTATTGTAGATACCTTCTCAACGACAGGTTTAATTACTGGAAATAATTCTTTATGCCTTGTAGTATCAGTTTTTAATTTTTCTGCATCCAAAAATGGTATCTTATAAGATCCTGATATCACTAGGCTAAAGTGTGTTCCACCTGTAGCTTCATCTGCCACATAAACTACTTCCCTATCCTTAAAAACCGCTATTCCTGTAGTTCCTCCTCCAATATCCACAACAGCGCCATTTTCAATGCTTAGAACCTTATTTGCTGCAGTTGGTTCATCAATCATGGAAACAACTTCAAATCCAGCTGATTCTGCAACATAACCTATTGCCTTCTGGTCCCCACTAATTGTACCAGGTGGGTAAGCAACTCCTGCTATCAGAAGCTCACAACCTAGTATTTTTTCAAGCTTATCTTTTAACCTTCTAACTATATCCACAGCACCAATATAATCAACTACAAGACCGTCTCTGACCACCTGAGCAAACTGCATGGCTCCAGCTATAGGGTTCCCATCCTCGTCTACAACCGCTAGTACTATATAAGCAGTACCAAGGTCTACACCTGTATATAGTTTTTTTCCATTCATTAAAGCTGGCTCTTTGAAGGTGTTTTCGAAGCTTTTTATTAGGTTATTTGCATTGATTAGTGATTCCACTTATGCCACTCCCTACGTCAGTTTCCAATCTTATAGTGACCTGATAAAAGCTGTGCCATAAAGATATAAATAAGGCTACTAAAGCGGTTAAGTGCTTGTATAATATCTTCTCTTTCCACTTTGTTGTCATTATAAAAAGCATCTATAGCAGTTAGCTCCAGCTCTCTAGCCTGGGTTCTAAGATAATTTAGCTGCACAATTAATCTACCGTGTCCAGTCTGCGGAGTAAAATGATTGATATCATAAAACTTTTTTATATAATGGGATCTCTCTCGTATTTCCTGAGGAGACCAACCACGTATTTTAATCTGTGCAAGGGGCTCATTCATCACTTCAGCTCGCATCATTTGTCTAGCATAATCGAGCAGATCTTGTAAATCCCGTACTAATTCCTGATACCCTGCACTTTGTGCCTCCAATATGCTAGATAGTAAGTGAGCTTCAAAAGTATCAAGTCTTCCCCTAAATTTAATTGCTGGATGATCTTTTGATACCAATTCTGTACCTCTTAAATGGGTCATGTGCTCCGGTTTTACATTTCCAGATCCGGACTTATCATTATTAGTCGGCTTAGTATCTTTTGCTTTTTTATGAGCTTGGGCTTGCTGCCCAGTTATAACTTCAATCTTGCGTTCACTAAGAAACTGGGCGGCCGAGGGTGTTAGCCTACATCCTTCAGGTAGCTTAAAGGAGGTAAAAGGCACCTTTTTATATTCATCTCTAAGTTCAATCTCTGTTACTACCCTCATTTTAAAAGACCTCCTTTTAATGTCCCCAATTTATACAACCTATTCATAATCCTTTGGACTTCTAGCCACGCTTACTACTGCATCTCGAAAAGCCTCTGTTGCTGCTTTACAAGCACTTTGTGATCCTGTAAGTAAGCCTCCTCCAAAGTTGGTTTCTCCCGGAGGGCCATACCATAATGCCATTTTTACATCAGCAGCTTTTAATGCCGCATCTATTCCATAAACAGATTCTATAGGTGGTGCAATAAGATATGCTAATGAGTCACCTTCATTTATCCCTGCCACCTTTGAAAGATATGATCCTGTTCTTGAGATACAATGTGCATAAAAAGCTATTGTACCTTCCTCATTAGCTGTATAAAACCAAGCCTCTTCTTTAATGCACATGGTAGCTGCTTCCAATCCCGCCTTTACTTCTGCTGGGTTGGTCCCTGCAAGTATGCCTATAAACTCTCCTGATAGAGGACCCGATGCATGAGCTGCTCCAGCATAAAAGCTTTTGGCGTATACTACCTCTACTGCTGCTTTTTTTGTTGCTTCATCTATAGCGGTATAACCTGCATCATCTACATTACAAGTAAACATTCCAATACTTCTTTGGTCAGATGTAAGATTTAAGTCTCTTTTTAGGTCTTCTGAAACATTTGGGATAAACTTAACTGCCAGAATTTCTGGTTTTATTGGATCTAGAATACCCATTAATTTAAAACCTCCTTTTAATGTACGGGGACACACCTCCCCAACTTACTTTGCTTTTTCGAACACTAAGGTTTTTACAACTACAGGGACTACTCTTCCTCCCATTACGGGTTTTCCAATATCTATGTAGTCACCTTCATCTACCTGTATCTGATCTATACATATTAACTCATTTGAAGCTTTAGCTATTATGCTTAAGCACTGACCTAACACCTTTCCACAATCTGCTTCAATGACTATAATAAGTGGTTTTTTTTGTGTTATATATTCCTCCATTGCCTCAAAAATACCATGGGCTAATTCATTTACTGAGTTAAATGACATATCATAGGGTTCTTTCAAAGCTATTGCAAGATTCTGTTCTGTTATATCCTGTACCGTTATCCTATCTACCTGATTCTTTAATAGCTTTGCTATATCTGCTGCTTTTTCAGGTACACCTTCTGGAAATGGTGATATTACTGTTATATTTCTTAAAGGCAGCGTGCCACTATTGACATGAATTGTGCTACCACTTATTTCTAAAGAATGAATGCCTGCACCTATGACTGTAGCACGTATTGTTTCTGCAGGTTTAGCCAGTTGAATTCCTTCTTTTTTAAACGCTTCTTGTATTGCCCAGCCAAGTATTGGTCCCATATCACCATATTTTGTGATATCTGTTACTGATACTGGACGATAGTCACTATATACATAATCTGCGACCCCACCTGAAATCATTACCTTCTCTATCTTGTAATCCTCTTTTAGTGGTGGTGTCATCATTAATTGTTGAGCAAGTCCAGCTACTTTTCTCTTTGTAATGGTTTCTAGGATTGCCTCTGCCATTTTTTTGGATATCTGTATAAGCTGGCTTTGTGTGACTCTCTCTCCCACGCCTAGTTGTAATCCCATATCATTTATTACAAGTCTTGCAGGGTCAGATATATAGGTTATCTTATCGCTGTGTTTTTCCAGCTCGATTAGGTGACCTCCTATGTTAATGCATGCTGTATCTAATGTCCTTCCACCTTTAAAGACTCCTATATTTGAGGTTCCTCCCCCCACATCTATATTAGCTACAATTTTGTGATTTTCTTTTGAGTACTTTGCAGCTCCTGAACCCTTACCTGCTAGTATGGATTCAAGATTCACTCCTGCTGTAGCCACAACAAAATCTCCCGCAAAACCTGCTGTAGCTTCTAAAATGTTCTTGGCATTGCCCTTTTTTGCAGTTTCACCTGTTATGATTACTGCTCCAGTTTCTACTGCTTCTTTTTTAACACCAGCTAGCTTGTATTCTGCCTCTATGATTTTTTTTACTTGATGCGCATCTATTAATAAATGTTCATTTATTGGTGTAATATGAATATTACTTCTATATAATATTTCTTTGTCCGTTATATCCATCTTTGGTATTACTGCTCCAGGTGATGAATTCTTAATAGTCAATCGACTCATTACCAGTTGGGTTGTTGTAGTACCTATGTCAATTCCTACGCTTATTATTTTCTGGTGCCCAGCCTCTCCTATATGAATCACCACCTTGATTAAGCAATCTCTTAATTATTGTTTATGCTTTGTTTAGTTTGATACCACTAGCTTTTTTATCAAGCATTTGTTTTACTAGATCAACTATTTGTGCTCCCGCTTCAGCCGGTGGAGTTCCTCTTCTATGGATGTTTGATATCATCGTTCTATCTGCCTCTACTGTCTTTTCACTTGGCTTATATATTAAATATGCACTCATGCTCTCTGCCGTTCCAAGACCTGGCCTTTCTCCTACTAGCTCTAATACCACTTCTGCGTTTAGGAGCATCCCAATCTGATCCATTACTCTTACTCTGCCATTTTTTACGAAAAATGGTGTTCCTACCTTTATGCCTGCTGCTTTTAACCCTTGTGTTAATGCTGGTAAGATATCGGGTATATTTCTTTCAATGGCAGTTGAGCTTAATCCGTCTACTATGACTATCTGTACCTGTATATTGCTCTCACACTTTTCTTTTATTGTCTGTACTGCCTCATCTGAAAGTTTCATTCCTAGATTAGGCTTTGTTAGAAACTCTTCCTTATCTGCTGCTACACAAGATACCCCGAATAAATTCATTTTCTGAAGGAACTCATCTGATACATCCATGAATACTGCATCTCTTGCTACTGCATGATCCGCGAGAAATCTTATTAAAGAATCTGTCTTTTGTCTGGTCCCTGCTCTATATAATCCAATTCTAGCATTTGTTGACTTTTTCATTGCTTCAAGAGCTTCTTCATTTGCTGGTTCTGGTATCCAGTGTTTTGTTATATCTGGCATATCTATAATTTCGTCTGAAACTTCACTTGATGTTTTTTCTTGAGTTACCACATTTTTTACTTTCTCTTCAACTGCTGCCGCAGGGTTTACTCCTCTTTTACTCAACTCCTGTAAAACACTTTCTATGATTGCTTTTTCCATTTCATTTGATACTGTCATCTATCTCACCTCCTGTATTATTTATCAAATATTGATGGGTCTCCGGCTTTTTTGGTAAGTCTGCCATTCTCCATTAATCCCATTTTCTCTAGCCACTTTTCAAATTCAGGGAGAGGTCTTAGTCCGAGTATTTCTCTCAATGTAGCATCATCATGATAGCTTGTATCCTGATAATTCAACATTACGTCATCTCCACCTGGTACTCCCATGAAGAAGTATGCTCCTGCCATGGCACATAACATTGAACCTATTTCTTGGTCATTTTGGTCTGCTTTCATATGGTTTGTATAGCATGGAGCTATTCCCATTGGCAGTCCGTGAAATTTACCCATAAATAGATCCTCTAAATCAGCTCTTATTACCTCACGGCCATCATAGATGGTTTCAGGACCTATAAACCCTGATACATTGTTTACCATAAATGGTCTGTATTTTCTGCCAAAGCCATAGGTTCTTGATTCTAGTGTCATTTCATCAACACCACAATGTGCATTTAAGGAAACCTCTGAGCCTTGTCCTGTTTCAAAGTACATTACATTTGGACCCGTTCCTGTTCCTTGAAGTATTGCTAGTGCTAATGCATCATCAAGAAGAGCTGCATCCACTCCAAAAGCCTCGTTTGTCTTTTGAGTTCCTGCAATACTTTGGAATAACAAATCAACTGGTGCTCCCTTTTCCATTGCTTTCATTTGGGTTGATACATGAGCAAGAACACAGTTTTGGGTTGGTATTTCCCACTTTTCCATGAATTCCTTTACTGTTTTTAGCATATATGCTGTGTTTTCTGCATTATCTTCTACTGGATTAATTCCTATTACAGCATCACCTGATCCAAAGGTTAATCCTTCTTTCATTGATGCTATTATCCCGTTTATGTCATCTGTTGGATGGTTTGGTTGGTTTCTAAAAGCTAATGTGCCAGATACTCCAATGGTAGTATTACAATGGGCATAAGGTCTAATCTTTTTGGATGCGTATACCAAATCCATATTTGACATTATCTTTGCTACTGCTGCTATCATTTCACTTGTTAACCCACGACTGATATGAAGAAGATCCTCGCCTGTTGTTTCAAGATCCAAGATATACTCTCTTAGTTCTCCTACTGTTTTACCCTTTATTTTATTGTAAATACTTGTGTTTAATGTATCATAGATCAACCTGGTTACTTCATCCTCTTCATAAGGTATTACCGGATTTTCATAAATATCTTCCAGGCTCATTCTGCTTAATACTAGCTTGGCTGCTACTCTTTCTGACGAAGACCCTGCTGCTATACCTACTAGGATGTCACCTGATTTCTCCTCATTGGCCTTTGCCAAAACTTCTTTTACGGTCTTAAACGTAAAGACGTTGTTATAAATGTTTGCTTTTAATTTCATTCAAATGCCTCCCTTCAGAAACTTTTACCATTATGTGTGCCACTTGTGGCAAAACTTAAACTTGCCCTATTTCTACTATTTAAAATAATTGCAAGAACCGTGCCACCACTTTTAATTAATATAAGTGCTGTCTACTATGGCTTTAAGCCTTTACATACCAAGAAAATAACCGCTTTAGAGTCAAATTTGCATCTATCGAGTCAAAAATGACTTGATGCTTTTTGACTTCATTTAAGTATAAATGACTCATATTTTAATTTGAAAGTAAGTTTACTAGCTCCTCAGGGTACTCCACGATATAATCGGGAACAGCTTCCATAAGCCTTGCTTTCCCGTGCCACCCCCAGGATACACCAATAGTTTTTACGCCTGCTTCCTTACCTTCAAAAATATCTCCCTTTGTGTCACCTACATAAAATGAAGCTAGATTTGAATATTTAGACTTCAAAGTCTTTATCTTCTTGACCTTGCTCTTTTCTTTCTCAGCACCTATTACATCCTGGAACCCCCTAACCTTAAGTCTCTCTAAAACATCTACTACTGCATCGGATACATTGGATGTAATAATATAAATCTCATTGGATTTTGCAAGAATTTCGATGCACTCTTTCATTCCTTGGAATAATCTAACCCCTTGCAAGCTGGTTTTTTGCTTAATAGCATAGTCCTTTAATATCTGATCTATAGTGCTTTTTGTCAATCCTTTAGCAGACAAGCCGCTATAGATATTCCCTTCATATAAATCCAAGAGATCCTTATAATTGTTCACTTCATTAAATTCATTTTCCTGGCATGCGACGATAAAGTTCCTAGCATGCACTTCAAAGGAATCCACGATTACGCCATCATAGTCAAACATAATTAAGCCACTTTTTACCATTAAAATCACCTTCTATCAGTACTGGTAACGTATGCCACATTGCTAAGCTAGATTACCTAAAAAATCCCCTTACTCTTGTGAGCAGGGGATCAAGAGTAGTCTGCCACTTAGATTAATCTACTTTTTCCAACTGACGTTTCCTTCTACTATTTCTGGAAAATGGGCACGAATTTTTTCATCAACTTCTGCAGAAAACTTTGGAGAGGTATCTCCGCTAAAGATCTGGTCAACTTGCTTCATTGCACGTACATGGGTGTCAGGTTTGCCTTCTACCTGCCACTGGCTTCTCATCTCTCGAGACGTAACTTTTGTCAAAAAGGCTATGTCACGCATATTCTTCACAGTATGTTCTTTATCCATATACATGCCAGCTGGCCCAACTTCTTTTATAAGATCTAGGCATAAATTTTCCTCACTAAACTCCATTCCACGTTTAACACGTTTAAGCATCATGGCTATTTCATTGTCAATTACTGCTTTAGCAAAATCAAAAGCTGTAAGGCTATCTAATAGTCCACCCATGTTGAATAGATCAACACCCGCTAGTAAACCAGCAGTAGTATTCATCCCTGTTTCATAACCTGACTGGGCATCATTAGAATGTGCATTAGTCAAACCTATATAACCACCAGATGGTACTCCATAGAATTGAGCCATTTGGCTATGTGCCATATGCAGCATTCCTGTTTCAATAGCTCCTGGTGTATAATTTCCTGTGCGCATATCAGCAACAGTAGGAAGTGTTGCATAGATAACTGGGTTGCCTGGTCGAACCATTTGTAGCAATACACTTAGGGCAAGGAATTCAGCATTTCCTAGTGCAAGTGTACCGATCATTGTCATTGGCGAGGTCATTCCTGCATTTGGTACTATAGTGCCATAAATCGGCAAACCTAGCTCTGCTAAATAAATTACTGCTTCGGTCGACTCTACATCCATAGTAAGTGGAGAAACAACCGGACAGTAGTGGTGGTTAATAAATGGACGTTCGAAATAAGCTTCCTTACTACCAGCTATTAGGTAACCTAACTCAAGCACCTGGTAAAGATCTTTCATATCGGGAGTGTTACTTCTAACTGGTTTTTTGCAGTTCTTTAACGCTGGATAAAAACGAGATAAGCTAAACTGCCCCTTAGGAGCATCTGCTGCCAAAGTGGAAATCGAGAATACATCAAATCCAGGCAATTCATTAATAAGGTGAGCAATATTGGCAATATCAGTTGAAGTTGCACGTCTTTCTTCTCCGGTATGAGGGTCAATTACATTAGGTGCCGAACTTCCAGTAACTACTAGTGGCCTGTCATCTGGAATTGTTTTATCAAATTCCGGCACACGAGCTGTAAATGTATACTTAGGTCCAAACCCCTTTCTATACTCCTCTACCACTTTACCTGGAATTTTTACAAGTCCAGTTTCTTTATTCACATCACAACCATGTTTTTCATATATATCCCGAGCTTTTTCATTGTGAACTAAAAGTCCAACTTCCTCTAGTATTATAAGTGAGGCATCATGAACCTTTTGGACTTCTTCCTGAGTTAATAGTTTTGTAAATTGCATAGTATAGTCTCCCTTTCGTAACTTTTTCGACATAACTCTCATTTTAGCAAGTTTTATGCCAAATTCTAGACTCCATAAATATTTGATAGCTTGGAAAAAGACCAGAAATAATTCTGATCTTTTTCACTTTCTACTGTATTCTAGCTTTATTAAGCTCCAAATGACTTTGCTATAGGATTCCAGCCCTTAGGAAGGTATGATAATCTACTAAATCCATACTCTGTAATCTTAAACTTTGTCATAAGTTCGTCTTTTTCATTAAAATATACCTCTGAATGTTCAAGAATTCCAACTGCCTTTAGAGATTGAAGGTGAACAGCCATCAACGGTCTTGTAAACTGACCTTCACCCATATACTCAGTTTTCAGAGCTTCCATGACCTCATCAACTGAGTAGCTTTCGTTATCCGACAACAAATGTAATATCCTAAATCTCAAGGGAAGTACCTGTTGAGCCATTATCTCACACTCCTTAAGTTTAAATTGAAAATAATCCTCTTTCCTTAAGTCATTTATGACTTATTTCAAGTTTAAGAGTTATAATTATACTTTTCTTAAGTTTAATAATTCTTTTGGATTAGCTAAGACTAATATAGTCCCACCTGTAATAATAAGAGCTCCAACTACCAAGTTAGTAGTTATTTCAATGTCAGTTAAAAGGTATCCAAATACAATTGCCCATAATGCATAGGTAACATTAAATGCCATTGCACGTCCCACACCAGTCATATTAATCGCTCTATACCAGGCAAGATATGAAATTGCACCCATGAGACCTGCAAGTGCCATATAGCCAAGGGCACCAGTAGTAAATGCTTCAAAAAATAATGCTGTTCCAGCAAATACTGGTAATATTAAAACAAAATATACTACAAAGGAAGTTGCTTGACGAATACCTATAGCTACATCTGGGTCAGCCATATCCATTCCGTAGGCGGCTAAAACACCTTCAACACCCCATCCAAAAGTAGCTAATAATGATAGACCCATTCCAAGATAGAACATGGGATATGCATCCCCTGCTGGTGGAGTCCAGTTTACAACAACTGCACCAAGTATACACATTGCAATTCCAATATAAACACGGGGCACAATCTTTTCCTTTAAAATAAATACGGCTAAAATTGCACCTACAGCAGGATACATGGCGGTTACCGCAAGAGCATACGATGCACCCGCTAACATAATCCCTGCCGAATAACCTGTCATGGCTATCGGACCACCAAAAAGTGCACCTAGACATACTATCATACCAGGCTTCGTACGAAGTGTTCTGATATACTCTTTCCATCTACCCGTAAACAGGTTGTACCAGAACAACCAGAAACCAGAAAAACCATCATGCATTGCAGCGGAGGCTACTGAAACAGCGATAATTACCTTTAATACATCTGATTCAATAGCAAAAGGCAAGAACATATAAGCCATTCCCCAGATTACACCATCTAGACCCCATGTAGCACCGGAAATAACACCCCATACAAGTCCTTTTTTTGCGTGTCCAAGTTCATGCTGTTCAAGCATTTTCTTTGCATCAATTTGAGTTCTCAAAGCTTTTCCCCCTTATTCTCAAAATAATTATTGAATAGTCTTAACCATTTCAGCAATATCAAGTTTATGGCGTTTAATATATCTTAATAGTTTGATATGATGACTCAGATATACCCTATATTCAAAAACATTTAGGTTTTCTGGGTCTTCATAATAAGCACTTACAGCCCAGTTAATCAAATAAACATTCACTATTGACATCATGTCAGGCAAATACTGCAATTCAGCCTCACTTAACGGCTCCAAACCATCAATTGCAGAAAGCTTATCCTGATAATACTTTAAAAAGATAGCACATTTACTTAACAATAGGCGTCCGTCAGTTTCTTCATCCCATGAGCTGCAAAAATAGATTAATGCCTCACAAACATCAAATAATCTCAAGTCAATTTTTGCCCAATCAAAATCAAAGATACCAACAGCCTTATTATCTTTGTACTTAAGATTGCCTGGATGTATATCACAATGTATAGGTATCATTGGCAGTTTTGTTAAAACAGCATCAGGTATTAATTTCATTACTCTATCAATTTCTTCTAAAATCTCATTTAAATTTTTCTTATAATAAGTATGGAATTTGTTATCTATCCCCATTTGAGCAAATTCTTTATAAGTTTCAGGGAGTGTAGGAATAAATTCCATTATTTTGGGCTCTACTCTTTCAAGTCCCATTGGATCAAAGTTTTTGGTTGAATCATGTAATAGTGCTAATACTTCAGCAGCACTTGCGTATTCTTCATCATTTAAGGTTGGATTATCCCATGTATATTTGTCTTCACCGTCAAGATATTCATAAATCGCAAAAAATCTTTCTGTTTTGCTGGAACCATTTTCCTCAATTAATTTTACGTAAGTATTTCCATCCTTGGCAGGAATAAGTCCAGCCGCTATGTCCAATCCATTCTCAATAGCACAGCTTATTAGTGCATGTTCAAATTTAATTTCATTTTCAGCAATACCTTTTTTGTATTTTCTGATAAAATATTCTTGTTTCTTTCCATTTTTTTCTACATAAATACCAAAGCTTTTATTAACATAGCCTCCAAAAATCTCATACGCGTCCTCAATACTACCGATATCATATTGGTTTCTTACAATATCAAGAATCTGGTTTCTGACTAGAGTAATTTCCATTGTTTCATATAGGCCTTGTGCAAATTCCTTTAACTGTACACTCTGTGCAAACAAGGCAGTTGCTTCCTTAGTACCAATTTCTTTCAAATGTAACATCCTGCTGGTATCCATAGTAGTCCTCCTTACAAGGTCGAATTTAATGGTATTGCAAATCTTGCTACTTAAGCCCTCTTTCACCCCCTAGTTTGGTATATTGTTCCTGTGTATGATACAAATTTACCAGTTTATAAAATATTTAAAAAAGTACGTCAATTATACAGTATTGCAATTAATGTGCCAATGGTCTTTTAAACCATAAACCTTAATAATCATGCAATTATTAATTAGATATTACCTTTCAATAAGTCTTATCTGACTTATTGAAGTTGCTATTGACTCGATGTTTGTGAGAATAGATTGAAATTTAAAATTAATTTGATTAATTTTGTTCTCGCAAAATTATTTATATACTTCAAATTAGAGTATGGTCTCTCTATAACAGCAATGTTTTTTTCATTATTTTTAGAAAAACTCTAATTTCGGCATGAAACTTGCTTTTAATATCTTACAAGAAACATATTTCCCTAACTTATTATATAAAAAGGGGGGCAGTTGAGTTTTAAAAGGTGCGTTATTCGGAACTTTATCATAACAGTTTTTTTGTGTTTCTTTCATTACATTTGTAATTCTAACTTTATTTATTTGAATGGAGGATATCAACATGCGGGAACAAATTACCATAGACTCATCCATGAAGCTAGACCACATTGCTAGAATTCTAAATATGGTGAGTAAAACCCCTTATTTTGCGGACAAGGATGCAAGAGTAAGTCAAGTGGAATTCTTACCAGGTGGCTTAACAAATAGCAACTACAAGGTATATATTGATGGAACACCTTACGCCATACGTGTTGCAGGTGATGGAACTACAGAATATCTAAATCGTCCAGCTGAAAAGAATAATGCTTCCTTGATGTCTGAGATGGGCATTAGCGCCGATATTTATTATTACGATGAAACTACCGGAAATCAAATTTGCCATTTCATTGAAGGTAAAACCCTTCATATACCTGATTTCCAAGAGCCTGAAATTTTAAGAAAAGCTGCGAAAATTTTTCAGCAATATCACAGTTGTGGCAAAGAATTCATGGACCATTTTGATCCAATCAGGATTACTGATGAATACAATGCCCTACTAGCAAAAAAGAATTTCAAGGAATTCTTTGAAGGCTTTGATAAGGTTCAAGAAAAATTTGAACTGATCAAAAATGCTTTTGAAAAGAACCCTCCAAAACTAGTAGCCTGTCACAATGATCCTTTACCAGAGAACTATATTCTAAATGGAGACAAAATGTACTTAATAGACTGGGAGTACTCCGGAATGTGCGATCCTTCCTTTGATCTAGCAGCTTTAATTATTGAGAACAATTTGACACCAGAATTGGAAAAGGTATTCTTGGAAGGATATTTCGGTAGCGAATTGACTATGAAACAATATGGTCAGGTTGTTATCAATAAATTCTTATGTGATGCTCTTTGGTCAGTATGGGCCTTGCTACAAATTGCTACTGGTAAGCCACACGAAGAGTATTGGCCATACGGTTTAAACAGATTTAACAGAGCACTTGGTTTTATGAACGATGAAAACTTTGATAATTATATAGCAGCAATTAAAGAGTAGTATTCTATCTACCACGATACTATGCTAATAGTACAGCAAGAAGGGACTGTTCAAACAATCCTTTTTTAAACAGTAATTGAATTATTAAAGGGACTGAAAAGCCAGTCCCTTTAATTTATTATCTTCTCTTTTCACTTTCTTTCGCCTTGAGTTCTGCTGTTTCTGCTTCTGCTTCTGCTAAGATATCCTTTAATCCCTTTTGAATATTTTCTGGTAGTGGATCTGGTTTAAAGTTTTCAAGAATATCTATTGCAGCTTCATAAGATCTTTCAACTATATCCTTAGAACCTCTCTCTGTCCAAACTTCGCGAGGGTTTCTATCAATCAATTTGGTTCTTGACAATTCTTTAAAGTTTTCATAAGTGTGTTGGTGACTGAGGAATTCGCCAGCGGGTCCTACCTCTGAAACTAGGTCAACAGCCATTTTTTCATCACTTATGGGTATTCCCTTTATTGTGTGAAGCAACATCTCAGCCATTTCATTTTGCATTAAAAGCTGAGCATAGTCCCAAGTCAATCCACCCTCAAGCATACCTAAACCATATATCATGTTGGCACCTGCCAACGCTGGTAATAGCGCAGTTAAAGTAAACTCGTGAGCTGCTTGGGCATCAGGTAATTTACTATCACACTATCCACCAGCTACCCAGCTTGGAATTTTATAATATTGAGCAAGTTTTGCCACAGCTGAACTAAATAGTGCTAATTCCGGTGTTCCTACTGCAGCAATGGTAGTTCTCAAGTCAATCATAGTGGTAGATGTCCCATAAACCATGGGGAAACCACGCTTCACTTGTTGTCCTAGAACAAACATACTAAGAATCTCGGCATTATGAGTTACCAATACGCTACCCAAATTAACACATGCCGTTCCTCCCGCAAGACCCATAGCATTAATCTTTGCAGGAAGACCTAATTCAATTGCCTGTAGAAGAGAATCTACTGCATGCTCTGAATGTAAAAGCGGGCTGATTGGATCAGTACTTGTAGAGAAAAGAGGTCTTTGTCTAAACTTATCTTCTCCACCAGCTACCAAAGCTCCCATTTTAAAAGCAGCACGAACATTTTCTGGTCTGTTCATTCCTATATAACCGTGCTTCGTACAATTATTAAGAAATGCTTCAGCAACATATACTTGCCCTACATCAGGATCTACTTCCTCTGGCATCAAGCATCTCTCAAAAACAACAATATTATCTAAAGATTCACAAACCCTAGCCGAATCCCAAACATCTTGCTTGTTAGGTTTTCTGATTTTTCTTGTATAAGGATCAATAATTTTTACAGCTTCACCAAAGTTAACAAAGCCTGTTCTATTTGACTCACAATACCAATCATTTTTTGGATTTCTACCACAAGCTCTAAATGTACTTGGTATTGAATGAATAGCGTCCTCTACAAGGTGGGCAGGAATCTTAACAATGTTAGTTTCCTTATCCACTTGACATCCACTACTATGAAAAATTTCTCTTGCTTTTGCACTATCTACCCTAACACCAGTATTCCAAAGTACATCTAATGTAGCCAAGTGAATGTCATACAATTCATCTTCGGAAAACATGTTTAATCCAAGCCCATTATGTCTATAAGAACCAGCATTTAAACCTCTTACCAAAATGCTCACCTCCATAATTTTTTAGTAATCTACTTTATCTGAATTAAAATACCTATTGGTAGGCTCACCTCCTAATTTTTGTATCATACACAGTTACAACTCTTAATTTGCAATTCTTATGCCATAAAATATAAAAAGTCCGGTACAATGACCGGACATGCCTATTTACAGTAACCCCAAGATTTATTTTTTGAACAAAACGATATATCTTTCTATAAATAATTTAGTAGGTTAAGTCAAAAATGATTTAGGCATTTTTTGTTTGATCCTTCACACAATATTTCCTTATTAACCTATTTGCTTTACTTTGACTGGTTTTTAAAACCTTTGCAACTGCATAAGAACTACCCAATTCTTTATAGGCAGTCTCAACAAGCTTCTTTTCAAGTTCTGAAATTGCATCATCTAAAGGCATGTGATTACTCGTAAATGTAATTAAAGATTCTGATTTAGAATCATATTGAAAGGTCTTTGGAAGATGGCATACATTTATTACTTGTTCCTGAACCATGACAACCAATCTTTCTATTGTATTTTCTAACTCTCTAACGTTTCCAGGCCAGGAATATAGCAGAAAGACATCTAATACCTCCTGAGAAAATTGATGTGAGATATCGTATTTTTCACAAAATTTATTCAGAAAGAACTTTACAAGAGGTACAATATCATCTACTCTTTCCCGAAGTGGAGGAATATCCACTTCAAACACATTTATTCTATAGAATAAGTCTTCCCTGAATTCGCCTTTGTTTACCATTTGTTGGAGGTTGCTGTTAGTTGCGGCAATAATTCTGCAATTAACACGCTTTTCTTCCCGACCTCCTACTTGAAAGTACTGTTTTTCCTGTAAAGCCTGGAGTAGTTTGGCCTGTAATCTTAGAGGTATTTCTGCAATCTCATCTAAAAATAGCGTGCCTCCATTAGCAAGCTCAATTAAACCAATCTTTCCTTTCTCATGGGCTCCTGTAAAAGACCCCCCTGAGTAACCAAAAAGTTCTGCTTCCATCAATTCTGATGGAATTGCAGCACAATTTATTGCAATAAAAGGTCCTTTTCTTTGATTACTTTTTCTATGAATATACTTAGCAAGAACTCCCTTGCCGGTACCTGACTCCCCAAGCAGCAATACAGTTGAGTTTATACTCGCAATTCTATTAGTCAATTCCAAAATATTTTTCATTTTTTTACTATGACATACAAAACCAGGTGTATCAATTTCCTTCTTTCGTAATTCTTCAACCTCTGTTTTATATCTCTTAAGAAGTTGCTTACTCATTTCTAACTCATGTTTTATTCCTTCTGCCTCGGTAGTATCTCTCGAATTTTCAATTATAAGTTCAATATTGCCACTCTTATCGAATAAAGGTGTTGCAGTAGTTAATAATGTTTTGCCAAGACATGTCTTTTGCTCAAGGGTAATACTCTGATTCTTTTTAAATACAATAGGGCTTATTCGTGGACTCCAATAGTTGTTCTCAGTAAGTTCCTTGGAACTCTTTCCAATTACCTCATGCGGTTTTAGACCATAATGCTTTTCGCTTGCCTTATTTACATATATTACTGTACCATCAGCATCCGTAACGTATATTTCATCATGAGAATTATCAAGAATTTTTTTTAGGGTATTAAAATCAAGCTTAGCAGGATCTTTCTTATGATTATTTGTCATATGCAAATTCCCCCTGAGACTCTGCCTAATTTACCAATATTCAAAGTATTTTAAAAGTCTTCTATAAATGTCCTAGATCTCCTTCAAAGGTTTTATAATTATGTGTAAAACACTTAAATCTATCCCGAGCATTTTGGACAAAGCCCCTTTAAGTATAGCTCTTTCCTTTCTACAGTATATCCTTTTCTTAGGGGTATTGTAATAGGTATCCCAATACCATCAAGGCACTCAGTTATTCCACATTCTCTACAAGTAAAATGAGGATGATCATGACCTTGTTTCTTTTCACTACCTAATGCAAATCGCCATATTCTGTCCCCACTCTCAACCCTATGAATAATACCCACCTGCACAAATGTTTCTAAAGATCTATAAATACTAACATAGTTCAATTTAACCTTTGATAGCTTTTTCATTATCTCCTGTTGCGTCATGGGATTTTTTGCCTCTAGTAAAATATCCATAAGAGCAATTCTACCGGGAGTTTTCTTTAACCCTACTCCGTCAAGTATTTTTATGGCAGTATTATTGTTCAATCATCTCACCTTCTTGTTGTTCATTTTGTTGTAATATAATAACCAATTCTTTCTCAGCTTCCTCTAAATCAATGGGGATATTAACACTAAAACCTTTCTCCTTCAACCTTGAAAAGAGCTCTACGAGGATAGGAGGTTCTAAGTTTGCTTTTTTAATCATTTCAATATCATTAAGTATTTTCCTTGGACTTCCTTTAGATTTAATTTTACCCTCATCAATTAAATAAATAGTATCTGCAATGTAAGGCACTAAATCCATATTGTGAGTAGTTATAATTAAGGTGATACCATATTCGGAATTTAGCTTATTTAGGAGATATATCATTTCCCACTTTGATTTTGCGTCTAAGGAATCAAAAGGCTCGTCCATAACCAAAATTTTAGGCATCATAACAATTGCTCCCGCCATGGCAACCTTTTTTTTCTGTCCACCACTAAGATAATGGGGAATTTTATTTAACAAGTGTTCAATTTTTAATTCCTTAGCTATCTGATTTACCTTTTGCTCTACTTCTGTATTGGGCAGTCTTTCATTACGCATAGTAAAAGCAATGTCATCAAATACAGTAGGTCCTATTATCTGCTCATCAACGTTTTGAAAAACAACACCAATGCTTTTACGTATAGTATTAAAGTTATTATCTGGCCGTAAGCCCATTACCTCTACAGATCCTTCCGTAGGTGCCAGTAGTCCAAGAATATGTGACAAAAGAGTTGTCTTTCCAGCTCCATTTGACCCAAGCACAACAACCCTTTCACCCTCATTAACTAGAAAATCCAAACCACTTAGGCTTACCTCCGTCTTGTCAGGGTAAACATGTTTTAAACACCGGACCTTTACCAGGGATTCCATCTAATCACCGTCCCTATCAAAATCCCAATTGATATAGTAAAAATTATTATATCACTACTATTTAGAGGCCACCATTTAAACTGAACATATATGTGACCATTATAGCCTCTTAGCGAATATATTTTATGCATTCGTTCTCCCATCTCAAAGGAATGAATTAAAAGGGTACCAATCAATTTTGGTAAATTTTTAATATTCATAATCATACTGAAAGGACGATATCCTCCCCTTAGTTTAATACTTGTAAACAAATTTTGAGCCTTATCAAGTAAAATAAAAATTGCTCTGTAGGTAAAAAAGAAAATATCCACTAAAAGCCTTGGCAAAACGAGAGACAAAACGGCAAAAATTTCAACATAGGAAGTTGTGCTGATTAAAAATATCATGGTCAAAGCAGCGCCTAGTGCCTTAAGTACAACAATTAATCCACTTGTAAGAGATTCCTGGAACTTTATTATGGCAAAAAGAACACTAAAAAAAGCAGGATAAACTGCTAAATGTCCCACCTTTAGTAAAGGTACTCTAGTTACTAAGAACATTCCCATTAGAATTATAATAAGCAAAGCTAATGTATTGATTGTATTTGCAATGATTATGGCAGTCAACATAATCAGGGTGAAAAACATTTTGGCTAAAACCCCTGCTCTATGAAAAAAGCTATGACCATTATTAGCAATATGATCCATTTCTGATATATGCATTTTTCATACCTCTCTTTGGTACTGTTTCCATAAATTAGTTCTGATTAATTTAAGTATTTGTTTTAGTTTGGAGCAAATCAGGTCTAACCTTAACAAAGTATTTCACTACTAGTGTAGTAACAAATGTCTCTAAAAAGATACCTAGTAATAAAATTGTTAATACCGCACTCCAACCAGTAAAATTTATATATTTCTGGCCGTCAACGGCTTCATCTAATGTATAATTTATCACTTCTTGATCTTCGTGATAATAATATTTGTCATCTCCAACTTCGTCTTGATGATCATGGTTAGACTGGTTGGCAGGTAAAGCTTCAGCCACTCCTATAGTAGTGCCAACCACAGCCACCATCAAAGATACTGAAACTAAAAGTGCTATTACTGTAGCCAAAACAACCCTCGGTACTATTCTTTGGTGTTTTAGTAGCACCCTAAACATATAAGCACCTATTAAAACCTCAGAACCTATGATAAGAGTATTCAGCCCCACTACTGTAATGCCTCCATGTCCAAAAAAAGCAAGCATCATGCTAATAACAAAAACTACAATAAAACCTAAACCCGGTCCAATAAGTATTCCGCATAAAACTGCCAAACTAAAATGAAGAGGTATAAACCCTAATGGGATGGACATGGCTATCAACATAATTGCTGCCATTACTCCAGCAATAGGTACTTTTCTTCTGACATCTTCCCCATCCATTTTTTTGCATAATACAAATATAATTACTAAAGTAATTAAATAGCTAGTTACCCATATGACTGTAGGTAGAATACCATCAGGGATATGTATATGGCTCAAAAAAATCACCCCACTCATTTAGTTCCTGATGTCAATGCATACGCAATGCAACACAGTTGCATCTATATCTACAATTTACCTTGTTAATTAAGACATGTCAACATAAACTTATGCATGGTTTATGGAAGGTATTCCTTAAAACTATATTAAGTCACTTAATAACAGGCTCTCTCTCCACCTATAAATTTAGGTCTTGTACGTGCTACGGTCAAGTGAGCACTACCAATACTTTTTATATCAAGTCTAACTGGAACTGCAACCATTTTTAAATGCATGCCTATAAAGGTGTCCCCAATATCCATACCCGCATGTCCAGAGATAGTTTCCACTAAAACAGGATCAGTAAACTTACCTAGTGCTACTGTTGGTAATGAACCACCAGCTTTTTCATGGGGTATCGCAGAAACTACTTCTAAAGCATATTTTTTTGCACACTGCTTTTCCACAACTAAAGCTCTATTTAAGTGTTCGCAGCACTGAACCGCCATAAATATACCCTTTCCTTGAACTGCCGGAAAAATTCCTTCCATTATGGCTCGTGCAATTTCTAAACTAGAGGAAGTGCCTATTCTTTTCCCAGCAACTTCACTAGTACTACATCCTATTACAACTATTTCCTCTACTTCTAACCTAGCAACTTCTAACAAACCTTCAATTGCCTCTTGAGCCTGTTTAGTATAAATTTTCAAATTATCCACACAATCACCCCATTAACCATCTTTCTTCTAATTATATCCTGCTGACTACCAAGTTTCCACGTGTTTGAAAATAAATTTCAATTAAACCGTTAAATTAAATGCCATATAATGGGTATGATAAACCTAGCAGTAAAATATAGTACTGCCACTAATCCTAAAAACCAGAATAAGTATTTATAAGATAATCTTGTTTTTTCCATTAAACCTCACCTCATAAATAATAGTTCCTCTATATTAGAGGAACTATTCATCTGTTATAGAATTATTGGAAATTTTTTTCTGAATAATAATCCGGTATTACCTTACTGTAAAATAGCCATAAGGGTATAACAATTATTAATCCACAAATTAAATACATAACTGACAGTCCAGCAAATCTTGATAAGTACCCTAGAAGTATGGAACCTAACCCAATCCCCAAATCAAAAGCACTAAATACAGTAGCATTTGCTGCTCCTCTTCTAAATGGCTCTACTTTGTTAATTGCCATAGCAACTGCAGTTGGATGTACAATTCCAAAACCAATCCCCAGAATTAGAGCTGAGATAATATATAATAGTAAATCCTTAGCTAAAAACAAGACAATAAAAGATAGGATAATAGCTATAAACCCTATTGCCATAATCTTTTTGGGACCTTTTTTATCAAACAAACTTCCTGCATATGGTCTCACAAAAAGTAAAGCAATAGCATATGCAAAAAAGAAAATTCCCGGGTTATCAATATTTAGTTCCTTCGCATAAATAGTAATGAAAGATACAATACCCCCATAACCAAAAGTAACAAAAAACAGCATTAACGAGAGGGATAATACCTTTGGTTCGTAAAAACTCTCAAAGGTAAACGTGAATTTGGTTGTTTTCTTTGCAGTTACCGGATATTTAATACCAAACATACATATTAAACCTAATATAGAAAAAATTAAGGCAGAAGAAAATAGCATATCAAACCCAGCCTGGTTTACGATGAGTAAAGCGAAAACAGGTCCTACTGCCATTGCCAATGTATTTGACAATCCATAATAACCCATCCCCTCTCCTCTTCTAGAGGGTGGCATAATATCCGAAACAATCGTACCAGCTGCCGTGGTAGTAAATCCCCAAGCTAATCCATGGAATATCCGCAAGGAAAATAGCAAAAACAAGCTAGTTACAAATGTATATCCTGCAATACTTATAACATAACCCACTAACGCCAGGAAAAATATTTGTTTTCTTCCAATAGCATCTATAAGATAACCTGACAAAGGTCGTACCAAAACGGCCACTAAAGTTAGTATTCCAATAATATATCCTACTTGACTCTCATTCCCATTTAACACATCAGTTACAAAGATTGGAAGTGTAGGTAATAAAAAATAGAAACTTGTGAAAACTAATAGATTAAGTATACAAATCAAGATAAAATCCTTTGTCCAAAGAGCCTCTTTATTATTCATTTCTTGCCTCCAAGAATTTAATGTATTTGCTTTATATATTTCTAGTATTCAGTTTCCCCTTTAAGGAAATCTATAATGGCCAATTATTTGCCATCTAAATAGACAATTTTCTTCTTTAGTAACGCTCGTATTGTGAATAACAAGAGGAATGCCTTCCCTGGTTGCTCGATCACTTACTATACCTGTATGTAAACTCCCATCAGGAAAACTCCAGTAAACTATATCCCCCCATTTCCATTCTTCTAAGTTTCCTCTCACTTCAGTAGATAATGATTCCCCATGTCTTTCTAGAAAAACTATCTGATTATGAACACGTCGATGGTCAATATTGGGGTCAGGTTCTGAGAGTCCCCATCTTTGTGGGTACAATTCAAAATTTTCCTTCATGTCCTCATGTATTAACTGCTGCAGATCAATCTCAGCATTTCTTAAAGCTCTTATGACAACATCAGTACAAGCACCTATATCCGATGATACATCACCTTCAGGGTAAGCCATTGCAGCATATGATGCATCATAAAGTGTTTTATTTTCTGCTTCCTCACGGGCTCCTAGAAGGATCAAGTCCTGTATTGTCAGCTCTTCAACAGGCTTTGCCTCAACAAGGGAATCTGACACAAATTTTTCTTCAACTTTAAATTTTAACTCATTAATAACATAACATGAAATTTGATAAACCTTACCTTTGAAAACTATGTCAAATGCAAATAATAGAACAATAATAATTGCAATGATAATAATAAACTTATTATGCCTTATTTTCATTTTGCGACTCCTTTGTTAAACAAGGGTGATTTAGTTTATTACCTATTCTAACACATAAAAGGCCCTGGTTTAAGACATGGCCTTTGAAAACGCCCAAACCTTTTAGTTTAAGCGTCTTTTGGAATAAATTAAATCCTTGGTGACGTTAGTAGGTGGAATAGGCTGCTTCAATTTTTTCCGTCTGAAATCTGATATAAAAAGTAGTTCCTTCCGCTCCTGTATCAATGTCAATTGTAGCATTATGTTTTTTAACGATATTATAACAAATAGAGAGCCCTAAACCTGTACCGTTATTCTTAGTGGTTAAAAAAGGTGTTCCTATTTTTTTTAAAATGTCTTGTTCAATACCGCTACCATGATCCTGGACTGCCAAAACAACACTTCCACCTTCGTAAAAAGTAGATACCAATAATATTCCACTATTATCCATAGCTTCTAAACCATTGCGTACAAGATTTAAAATTAGCTGCCTAATTAATTTCTCATCTAGCAAAACATCTGGTATTTCACCAAATTTTATTACTAAGGTATTACTACTATTCATTGCATTCGCTTCAAGAAAAGGTTCTAGTTTTCTTATTACTTCATTAAGGTTAGTCTTTCTTAACTTTACTGTACTGGTTCTGCTAAGTGATAAGTAGTCAGTAATAATTGAATTAGCTCGATCAAGTTCGCTAATCATCAGATCAAAGTATTCTTTGTACTTTTTGCATTCTTCTTTATTATATAAAAGTTGCAGAAAGCCACGGACTGACGCCATAGGATTTCTTATTTCATGATTAATTTCAGCAGTCAGAGTACCCAGTAGGCTCAAACTTTCTAGCCGTTGTATCTCATCCTCTAATTTTTTACGTTCAGTTATATCACGAGCTATGGCATAAATTACTCTTTTGTTTTTATCTGTAAAGCCATCCCATTCAAGCCATCTATAGGTTTTATCTTTGCAACATAGGCGATTTTCAAAGTATACTATGGGTTCAGCGGAAGTAATAGCATTTTCTATTGAATGGATAGTTCTTTTTTTATCTTCAAGATGAGTTAAATCAAATAAATCCATTGTAATGAGTTCTTCGCTTGTATACCCTAAGGTTTTTTCAAAAGCAGGGTTAACTTTTAGAAATTTACCTTCAAAATCCATAATAGAAAGCATATCAATTGAAAGTGTAAAAAACCGCTCGAGTTCTTCAGTAGCTTTGACACTTTCCGTAACGTTGTAAAGTGAAAAGAGAAGCAAATCAACTTCTCCATTAGAATCTATGATTGGTGCAAGTGTCCAGTCCCAATATGTTATTCCCCGTTCTGGGTTATGCGGATACACAAAAGGCCTGGCATAGACTTGGTATGGTTTTTTTGTGTTAACAACTTCTTTAAAGATTAATTCAGCATCCGATGGATAAAGATCAAAATGATTACGTCCTGGGAATTGAGATGGGCCCCGGTTGTCTGCTGCAGCATATGCATTATTAACTTTAATGAAATTAAAATCTCTATCCATAATGGCGTACATGGCTACACTCTCTTCAAAAAATGTTTCAAGTAAGTTAGAGTACTCTACTTCTTTATGTCTTGTACAAAGATTAATTTCTTTAGCTTCCGGCATTAAAATTATTCCTCCTAAATCAATAAATATTTGAATATTATCACTACTTTGATTTAGGAATAGTTTCCTATTATAACCGCTAATTCCTTCGGGAAAACAAACAAATTGTGTCGAAGACTATATAATATTGTAAAAAAAGACTCACACTTAAAATTTTGTATCGCTTTTTTAACTGTAAGGTCAGTTTAGTTTCAGTTAAACAAAAATATGGACTGTCCAAAATTTTCTTTGGCTCAGCCCATCTTTCTGTTAGTTACTATAGGATTCAATATATATCTATTTTTTGGACATATAGTTTCTTATTGCTTTATCTACATCTTCATCAAGGAAATTAACATCTGCAGCTAGTCTTTCCTGCATTGCTAACTTACCCTTCGCTATGGCATCATGTCTTTCTATCCCCCATACGTCATAAGCCGCTCTATCCGATATAACTGCAGGGAAATATTCACTACGGTGGTGCTTAAGTGTATGCTGAGTTGTTAGGAATTCTCCACCTGGACCAATTTGCTTAATCAAATCTGTGGCTAATGTTTCTTCATTAACCTCTATGCCTTTTTTAATTCTTTTAACCATTCCACAAACCTCTTCATCAATCATAAACTTATCATAACTCATGGCATTATAATATTGCAAGATGCCAGCTGCGTGTAACACGAAATTGATCCCTGATGCAGCAGTACCAAGCATTACTATCGCTGATTCATAGCTGGCTTGATTGTCTGGAATTTTGGAGTCAGTAAGTGATCCGCCACCCCTAACTGGTACACCATACCATTTTGCTAGCTGAGCACTTGCACTTATAACCATCATTGATTCAGGAGCTCCAATGGACAGGCTTCCATATCTCATCGCAGTAATTGAAGATGCTGCACCATAAATAACTGGTGTTCCAGGATTGATTACTTGGGTTAATACCATACCCCCAAGAACTTCTGCATTCTGAACTGCAAGTGTGCCTGCCAGGGTTGCTGGACTTGTAGAGCCTGCCATTGCTAAGGAAGCTGTTATTACTGGTTGCCCAGCCTCAGCATATTCCACAAGAGCCGCTAACATCCTATCATCGTACTTTAAAGGTGTTAATGAATTAATCAAGGTAACCATAACAGGTTTTTCATCTACGAAATCTGATCCAAATAGGATTTTTGCTATCTCAATTGTGTCCCTTGCTTCTTTTTTCCCAGATGCACTTCCCATAAATGGTTTTGGGGAATGCTTGACAAGGTTGTAAGTCATTTCCATATGTCTTTCATTTACAGGAATATCATTTGGTTCTACTAACACTCCACCAGTAACATCAATATATTTACTGGAACCTGCTAGCTTAGCAAATTTTTTAAAGTCCTCTAATGATGCTTTTCTATTCTTACCATTTTCCATAACGAAGGGAGCACCATATCCAGGTGCTAAACAAATGTTATCTCCCCCTATTACAACATCATTACCATCTCTACCATACATGGAAAATTCTTTTGGCACAGTCGCAAGGTATTTCGTTATCTGTTCCTCGGTAAAAAATACCCTTTTACCCTCTACCTTAAATCCTGCTTTTGTAAAATAATCTATTGCAGGATCATATAAAAAGTCCATGCCAGTATTTGTAAGAATATCCACAGACGACTTATGAATTTGTTCTAGCTGCTCCTCACTTAACATTTTTTGCATTTTAAGACCCCCTAGTATTTTATTATATTTGCGCACTTTAAAAAACGCTTTGCAAAATTTTTTACAATACTATGTTTTTAAACCTCTTCACTAAAGGCTTTTAATAATGAATACATCATCACCAACATGACCAACATAAAGGGAAATGCAGAAACAATAGATGCAGTCTGTAAAGCTCCTAATCCCCCGGATAATAATAGAACCGCAGCCACGCCTCCAAGAATAGTCCCCCATATACCTTTTACCCAATTACTCGGTTCAAAGCTTCCTTTAGAAGTCAACATCCCAACTACGAATGTTCCAGAATCTGCTGATGTGATAAAGAAAGCAGATATTAATAATATGGCTAAAACTGAGGTAATAGAGCTAATTGGAAAATTAGACAATGTAACAAATAAAGCAGATGCCATATCATTGTTAACAGCTGTGCTAATATCTACGCCACCTACTATTTCTAGAAATAAACCACTTCCTCCAAAAACAGACAGCCAGAGAACACTAAATACTGTTGGTACCAATAAAACTCCTAAAACAAATTCTCTAATTGTCCTACCCCGAGATATTCTAGCTATAAACTGGCCTACAAAGGGTCCCCAGGCTATCCACCATGCCCAATAAAAGATTGTCCATCCACCAGACCAACCCTTTTGTTCTATGGCATCAGTCCATAAGCTCATAGGAATTATTTGCCCTAGATAGCTACCTAAGGTTTCTGAAAATATATTAAATATGAACCTTGTTGGACCAAAAAGAATCAAAAATACTAAAAGTCCAATTGCTCCATAAACAGTTAATTTGGCAATCAATGCTATTGCCTTTTCGATACCTACTATAGCAGCACCAGTAAAAATAGTTGTGATTACTACAATAATAATAATATTTACCATTGGACTATTCGGTATTCCATAGAGATATTCTAAACCACTATTTATTTGCTGTGTGCCAAGTCCAAGGGATGTCCCCAGACCAAATATAGTAGCAAAAACTGCTAAGATATCAATCGTTTTACCTATTGGTCCATCTACTTTGTCTCCTAATATTGGATAAAAGACTGAACTAATTAGACCAGGCTTTCCTTTTCTGAATTGAAAATATGCAAGCGCTAAGCCAACTAGTGCAAAAATTGCCCACGCATGTAAACCCCAATGGAAAAAGGTATATTTCATAGCCATACCAGCTGCCTCAGTTGTGCCTCCTTCTCCCATGGGTGGATTTATATAATGAGTCATAGGTTCAGCAACACTCCAAAATACTAGTCCAATTCCCATGCCTGTTGTGAAAAGCATTGCTAGCCAGGCAAAAGTTGAATATTCTGGGCTTTCATTGTCCTTGCCTAGTTTTATTGTTCCATATCGTGATACAGCTAAATAAATCACAAAAATTAAAAATATAAATGCTGACAAAAGATATAACCATCCAAAATTAGCAATAAGATAGTTTAAAACAGCTCCTGAAACACTGTTTAGATTTGCTGGTGATATTACCCCCCAAGCAACAAAAATCATACATAGAACTAATGACACATAAAAAACTATAGGGTCAATCTTGCCTTTATGTTCCATTTTAACACTCCTTAGAATATTTTGTAAGGTAAATAATAGTAAATTTTCTTAAAATTTAGGCAATTCTAATCCTTTTCTCCTTTCATCAATTTTTTAAATTATCGTATTTATGGATATATTCTATCATAATCATGTTTATTTAGTAAACATATATATTAAAACAAATGTGTTTATGCATTGTAAATATATATTCTATAATATATAATCTGTTCAAGGAATCATTAAATGGATATTGCGAGGAGAGTCATGAGAGAAATTCAAAAGCAAAGAATGATGCGTTACTTTATAGAAGCAGCTTCCCAAATTGTTGAAGAAGAAGGTTTGGGTGGTGTTACAGTTCGAAAAGTAGCTGATCTAGCTGGCTATAATAGTGCAACATTGTATAACTACTTCCAAAATTTAGATCACCTTATATTTTTTGCATCCATGCGATTTCTTAGGGAATATGCACAAAGCCTACCAAGATATGTTACTGGAATAACCAATGCTTTAGAAAGATACTTTCGAGTATGGGAGACTTTTTGTTTTTATTCATATGATAAACCGGAAATATATCATGCTATATTTTTTGCTAAGCTAGATATTCCATTAGAGGAATCCATAAAAATATATTATGAACTCTACCCCCAGGATCTTGGAGAGCAACCTGAAGATTTGTTGCCAATGCTATTGAAACAAGATATATACGCCAGAGCAAGGACTATCTTAGAGGCTTGTGTCAAAGAGGGGTATATAAAAGAGAAAGACCTAGTAGAAGTAAATGAGGTAGTTTTACTTATATACCAAGGAATGCTACTGAGGATAATAAATAAGCAGGTTGATTATTCTGTTGATGAGGCAGTTCAAAAAACTATGAAATACATAAAAAAAATAATTTATGCATATAGGTAAAAAAGCAGTTAAACAGATAGCGGTGTATATATCAGTATTCATATATACACCGCTATTTCATAATCTATATTAATTTCTTTACCAATCTCGTGAGATGTTCCTGCCCTTTGTTTGATAAGCCAAAACTATCTATCTCAAGTTTTAGATTTTCAATAGAACCATAACCAGCAACATAACCATTAATCTTTGCTGCTGCTGTTGATTTTACAAAGTCATTAAAGTTAGGATAAAGTGCTAGCAATTCTTTCATCAGTTCGCTTACTCCTTGTAGATAGTATTTCTGGTGATAATCCTCTGCCGAGTAGAACATATCTGCTTCCATCAATTCCGTATATATTTTTTTACCCTTCTTAAGCTCCTGCTCCTTTTTCAAGGTAAGTAAGACTTCTTTCTGTAGATTACTATGGTAAAAAGCTATAGACATGTACTGCTTTGACCATGGCTCACTAGTTGGATTATGACTGTTCCAAAAGAAATCTACTATTTCATCATAACTTATAACAGTAGGATTATATTCAATCTCCAATGATTCAGTATGGTCTCCCATATTTCTATATGTAGGATTAATTGTTGTTCCTCCTGCATACCCTACCTTTGTGCTTATGACTCCATTCAATAACCCAAACTGGGCATCTGGGCCCCAGAATCAACCCAATCCAAAAGAAGCCTTCTGTTTTTCATCCTTTTTAAAATCTAATGAAGCTGAATTTATACAGTATCGTTGCCCTGTGGGTTGGGGACCATCATCAAATAGGTGCCCTAAATGACCCCGACACTTTGCACAAAGAACCTCTGTCCTTTCCATTCCGAGACTCCGATCTTTTTTTACTTCAACACTTTCTTCTGAGAGAACATCATAATAGCTTGGCCATCCTGTTCCAGAGTCAAATTTCTTTTCTGAACTGAATAATGGATTTCCACATCCAGCACAGCTGTATAAACCCTTCTCCTTGTGTTCATAGTACTTATTATCTGTAAAGGGCCTTTCTGTTCCCTTTTCTCTTAATACATGATAAGCCTCCGGAGGAAGTTGCTTTTTCCACTCATCTTCAGTTTTATTAATAGTTGTCTTATTTTTACTTTCAATAGTTTCTTTTTCCTTAGAATTAGTCATGGCAAAATCTATACCTCCTGTGGATATTTGATATTATTTTACCCAAAATGAAGAATTATTGTATATAAATTGTGAGTTTTTATAAGGAAACCATATTGAGTTTATCTATATGGTTTTATTTAAAATATTTCATCTGTTCTACATAATCATCAAAAGCTCCTAGCTTTTCTTCCGCCCCTTCTGGGTCTATTGACATGAATTCCATGATAATTGACTGGAGCAAAAAAAGAATTGCACAACATGGGTCTGTAAAGGACATATACTGCAGAGGTACAATTAATAGCTTATTTGATACAGCCTTTAAAGGCGATAGGATACTGTCAGTTATCCCAATTACATTTGCTCCTTTTTTCTTAAACATCTCTCCTAAGTATTGAATCTTTTTAGGATATCTAGGAAAAGCAGTTAAAAATACTATGGTATCAGGTCCACAATCCAATAATATGTTATTTAATACCACGCTATCTTCATTAATTATATGAACATTTTCCTTTACCTTTCCCAAATTATAGCCAAAGTATTGTGCTAAAAAGCTTGATGCATATAAACCCACGATTATCACTTTTTTTGAGGCCTGTATAGCATGGGCAATCCATTCAATATCAGATAATAATACACTTTGCAAAGTCTTTTGTACATTTTTTTGGTCATAATTTATTACTGTTTCCAAAACATTTAACTGCTTAATTTTTTCTCCCTTGTATGTATTTCTAATACTTTCAAAAGCACTTAATTCATACTGAACAATCTTTTGCAGATCATCCAACATTTCTGGAAAGCCAGAATAATCAAGAGTAGTTGCTAATCGTACAACAGTAGCTTCACTAACCTCTGCGTCCTTAGCAATTTTGATAATATTCTGGAAAGCTGCACTTTTATAGTTATTCATAAGATATTTAGCAAGTTGAGTTTGTTTCGGAGATAATTCATGGCTCTTTTCTTTAACTTTTTCAAAAAATGAACTTTGATTTTGCAATTGATGTCCACACCTTTTATATTAATAATAATCCTAAGTGAAACTATTTTACTAATTGTCCATCCTTAAACACCATAATAACAGAATCCATTAAAGGCTCTAGAGATTGTTCAAGTACTCCATTTACAACTACTATATCCGCAGCTTTACCAACTTCTAAAGTTCCTGTTTTATCTGATATCCCTAAAGCCTCGGCAGACATCTTTGTAGCACTACAAATTGCCTTAATAGAATCCATAAAACCTTCGTTAACATATAGAATTAATTCCAGCGCATTATTGCCATGGTAATTATAGTTTGTTCCGGCATCTGAACCAAATGCTACTTTCACTCCTGCATCTATAGCTTTCTTCAGGTTTTTACCTCTAATCTCTCTGATACGTGAATTCTTTTGGATCATGTGAGCAGGTACACCATTTTCTACTCCATTTTTCAACATTAGATGTCCGGCAACATAGGTTGGTATTAAATAAATCTGCTTTTCAATTAACAAATCAATTGCTTCATCATCCATAAAGGTCCCATGTTCAATTGTATCTACCCCTGCCCTTATAGCATTCATTATTCCTTCCTTACCATGAGCATGGGCAGCTACCTTCAATTCTAGCTTGTTTGCCTCTTGAACAATTGCTTTTAATTCATCTTCTTCAAATTGAGTAGCCCCAGGTACACCTCCCGGGTTCATATATGCACCTGTTGCCATAACTTTTAGAAAACCCGCACCATTTTTTATTTGTTCACGAGCAGCTTTACGCACCTCATGCACACCATCTGCTTCTCTGTACATTCCTTTGAAATAATCATTTCCGCTAGCAGTTATACTGAGTATTCTACCACAAGTAATAATATTTGGTCCATTACACCAACCATTATCAACAGCTTCTTTTACCGCAAAATCTATGTGATTAACACTTCCTGCATTCCTAATGGTAGTTATTCCCCTTTTCAAAGTAACCTCCATATCACAAGCTGTTCTTATGGAACGTAACTTATCCTCAACAAGGTTTTCTTCATATGTATTGGCCATGCCGTGAAGATCCATGTGAATATGTGCATCAATTAAGCCAGGAATTATAGTATGACCATCTAATTCTATGACTTGTGCACCACCTTCTATTGTATCAGTATACGATGTAGCTCCAACATTTTTTATTATTCCATTATCAACAATTATTACTGAATTATAAATAGGAGGTCTTCCTGTGCCATCAATAAGGGTGGCTCCTCTTAATATTGTTTTCATTTTTTAGCTCAACCTCACTTTGTGAGTAGAGCAGACCAAATTGGTCTGCTCCCAAAAATTAGTTCTCAAGGGTTACATTATGAATTAATGCATTACCTATTGCATCTATTCTAAAACCTTTGACATTCTTTGAAATGGCTGCTGTATAATCACTATGAGCGATAGGTATAATTATTACGTCCTCATGAACCTTTAATTGTATTTCCTGATAATACTTTTCTTGCTCCGCTCTGTCATAGGAGCTTAGAGCCTTATTAGCAAGGTCCACAAGTTCCTCTGAATGATAATTTGTACGAGCTCCTTCTAAAAGCATTACCTTTAGGAAATTACTTGGATATGGTACATCAAACCAACCAATTAACCCAAACTGATGGTCGAAATTATCTAGTACAGTTTTATGAGAACCCCACTCATTCACAACAACAGTTGCTTTGATGCCGATTTTATTTAAATCATCAGCCATTACCTCTGCTGCATCAACTGGCCTTCCTACATATGTTCTTGCACCAGAGAATACATGAATGTCCATGTCAAAACCATCAGCATAGCCTGCCTCAGCAAGCAATTCCTTGGCTTTATCAGGATCATAAGCATACGGTTTTATGTCATTATTAAATCCGTAAATTGTAGATGGCATTGGATTGATAGCACGTGTTCCAAGACCTTCATAAATCCCATCTACTAGCTTATCAAAATCAATGGCATGACTTATAGCCTGTCTAACTTTCAAATTATCAATTGGTTCAGCCTGATGATTCAAGACAATATAAAATAGGTTTGCACCAGGTACTCTTATAAGCTCTAAACTATCATCATTAGTTATAGTCGCTACCTGTTCAGGCATAATATTTTTAATTGCATGCACTTGTCCCGATTGTAGTTCCATTAAACGAGTAGAACCCTCTGGAACTACCTTCCAAATTATAGTGTCCATCTCCGGTTTTGATCCCCAGTAATCCTCAAACTTGGTGATTTTAATATACTCATCTCTTTTCCATTCCTCCAGCATAAAAGGACCGGTACCCACAGGATTTTTAAAGTACTCTTCCCCATACTTCTCAACGGCAGTTGGGCTTCCGATAAACTGTGAGTATAAGCCCATATATGTTAGAAAAGGTGCAAAAACATCATTAAGTGTTACTTCAACAGTAAACTCATCTATAGCTTTGACATCATTTACTGCTTCTGAAAGAAGGTAATCAAAATATGAATAGTCTCCCAGCCCATAGTATGGGTGACTTTCATCCAATACTCTCATAAAACTAAAAACTACTGCATCAGCATTGAAATCTGTTCCGTCATGAAACTTTACTCCTTGTCTTAGATTGAACGTCCATACCTTTCCATCTTCTGATACATCCCATGTTTCAGCTAGTGCGGGACCAACGTTTAAGTCATCATCGACAAACTGAACTAAACCTTCATATAAATGATATACTAAATCTATTTCACTTTCTGAATAACCATATCCAGCATCTAGTGTTCCAGCATCATTACTTCTAGCAATAATAAATATTTTTTCTTCATCAACTGGTTCAACCTGCTCATTACCTCCACCACATCCGAGAAAAATAAAAGCCGTAAATAAACAAATTAATACTAAAGCAACGAGTCTATACTTCTTCTCCATCTTTTTACCTCCCCACCAAATTAATTCCTTATAGATAAGTAGATATGCTAACATTTTGTCAAATGACATGCTACCTGATGGTTTTTATTTATTACTGTTAAGGAAGGAATTATAGTTTTACAAATCTCCATAACATTTGGACATCTTGGATGAAAGGTACATCCATCAGGTGGATTTATTGGACTTGGTACTTCACCTCCTAAAACTCTCATTTCCATGCATTCTCTAGGGTCAGGTACAGGTATAGCATTCATCAAAGCTTCTGTATACGGGTGTCTGGGATTATTAAACAGCTTTTGGGTATCAGCAATTTCAACAATTCTTCCTAAATACATTACTGCAACCCTGTTGGAAATGTATTTAATAACATTTAAATCATGGGATATAAATAGATATGTAAGGTTAAGCTTTTCTTTTAAGTCCTTAAAAAGATTTAATACCTGTGCCTGGATAGAAACATCCAATGCCGAGACTGGTTCATCTGCAACAATCACCTTGGGATCTAAAGCCAAAGCCCTGGCAATACATATACGTTGTCTTTGTCCGCCACTAAACTCATGTGGATATCTGTGGCAGTGCTCTTCTTTCAGCCCAACAAGCTTCATTAGTTCTAAGACTTTAACGGTTTGTTCCTTTTTGCTACCAATTTTATGTATTCTAAGTGATTCGGAAATAAGGTTTATTACCTTCCATTTAGGATCAAGGCTGGCATAAGGATCTTGAAATACCATTTGCACATTCCTTCGATAGTCCTTAATATGATGATTATTCATCGTGAAAATATTTTTCTCATTAAACAAAACTTCTCCTTGAGTTGGAGGCTCAACATTTAATAGAAGTTTTCTAGTTGTAGATTTACCACAGCCAGATTCTCCAACTAGTCCTAGTGTTTCCCCTTCATATAGTTTAAAACTTATACCATCAATTGCTCTTAGGTAATCGTATTTAAATAAACTATCTTGTTTCTTAATCGGATAATATTTTTTAAGATCCTTAACTGTTATAATAGGTTCAACCATAGCTATGCTCCTTTAAACAGTTCGTTATTTTGCCACAACCAGCATCTCACAGCCCCAATATCAGATGCTATCATGTCTGGCGTATCCAAATGACATCTTTCAATTTTTTCTGGACAACGCGGATGAAAGCGACACCCTTTAGGTAGAAGAGATAGTTCAGGAACCATTCCTTTTATTTCCTCTAACCTTACCTGCTCTTTTTTAATATTTGGTATGGTTCTAATAAGTCCTTGAGTATATGGATGTAAAGGTCTTTCAAAAATATTGGCTACTTTTGCATATTCAACAATTTGCCCCGCGTACATTACAGCTACCTCTTGGGCAACCTGTGCAATAACCCCCAAATCATGGGTTATCATAATTACGCCTGTTCCCAACTCTTCCTGCAATCCTTTTATCAGCAATAGGATTTGAGCTTGAATGGTAACATCCAGAGCAGTTGTCGGCTCATCAGCGATTAAAATATCAGGATTACATGCTAATGCCATAGCAATCATGATTCTTTGCCGCATGCCTCCACTTAATCTATGTGGATAATCCAACATTCTTCTTTCTGGGTTAGGTATTCCAACCTTAGCTAATATATCAATAGCCTTCTTCTGAATTTCTCTTCTTGTACCGCCCTGATGTAGGAATATAACTTCTGAGAGCTGATCCTCTATTGTAAAGACTGGATTAAGTGAAGTCATTGGTTCTTGAAAAATCATTGAAATCCTGTTTCCCCTGATTTTAGTCAATTCCCTTTCTGATTTTTCCAAGAGATTTTCTTCCTTAAATAATACCTTTCCCCCAGTTACTGCATTATTTGCTAACAGTCCCATAATTGTTAAAGCTGTAACACTTTTGCCACAACCTGATTCTCCTACAATTCCAAGGGTTTGGTTTTTACGCAGAGTAAAATCGACTCCATCTATGGCAATTACCTTTCCCCGTCCAGTTTCAAACTCTACGCGTAAGTTTTCCACATTTAAGATTGTCTCACTAGTCACTACTAGCACCTCTTCCACTATATTCTAAGTTTAGAATCTATTGCTTCTCTTAAACCATCACCTAAAAGGTTAAATGATAATACTGCGAAAAATATCATAATTCCTGGAAATACTGTTATCCACCATTTGCCAAGAAGCAGGAAATCTTTTCCTGAGCTTAACATTGCACCCCATTCTGGCATGGACGGATCTATTCCTACCCCTAAAAACCCTAGAGCAGCGGCATACAAAATTGCGTCCCCTAAAAGTAATGTTAAATATACTACAACCGGTGTCATAATGTTTGGTAGGACATGTCTTAGAGTAATCCAGAAGTGATTTCCACCCATCGCCATAGAGGCTTCAATATAGGGTAGTTCCTTTACTGTCAGTACTGAACCCCGCACAATACGAGCGAGACTAGGAATATACACAATTGCAATAGCAAGCATTGCCTTTTCGATGCCAGTACCTAGTGAAGCTGCAATTACTAGGGCCAATAACAGCGGAGGAAAAGCAAGGAGTATATCAACAAATCTCATGACAATATTATCTACTATGCCACCAAAATACCCTGATACAATACCCAGAAAGATTCCAGCTATCGCAGTAATAAAAATTACTGAATAACCTATCTTTAAGGAAATACTTGCACCATATAATAATCTTGAATAGATATCTCTTCCCAAATTATCTGTGCCTAATGGATTATCTGTATTACCTGCCCAAAAACCCGGAAGAAGTCTATTCTCTAAGTTTGTATCAATTGGATCATAAGGTGCCATCATAGGACCAAAGACTGCTAAAAAGATTAATATAATTGCTACAAAAAATGCAAATACAGCTGGTTTGTTTTTTCTGTATTGCCTTACAATTTGGCTCAACTCGTTATTCACTAGCTCACCTCCCTATTAATAGCGTATTCTCGGATCTAAATAAGCATAAAGCATATCAACTAAGATATTAATTAAGATAAATGCAAATGAAATGAAAAACACAACACCTTGTATCATAGGATAGTCCCTGTTACCTATTGCTGTTATCAGTAACCTTCCAATTCCTGGCCATGAAAAGACTGTTTCAGTCAAAATTGCTCCCCCAAGGAGCTTTGCAAACTGTAACCCCACAACTGTAACAATAGGTATCATTGCATTTTTTAAAGCGTGTTTATATATAACTATATTCATGGGTAACCCCTTGGCTCTAGCAGTACGAATGTAGTCCTCATTTAATACATCAAGCATACTAGATCTGGTAATCCTCACTATCAGGGCCAAAGAAACTGTAGCTAGAGCTGTCGCAGGCATAATAAGATGCCTTACAGCATTCCAAAACTGCAGCATGTTACCAGTTATGATAGTGTCAATTAAGTAAAAACCAGTAACATGTGATATAGTTAGGCCCATAGTAATACGCCCTGATACAGGCAATAAACCCATTATTACTGAAAAGAGGAAAATCATCATCATTCCCAACCAGAATATTGGAATGGATACTCCCAATAATGAAACACCTATTGCCATTTGATCAATTGCTGTATTTCTATACCTAGCTGCAGTTACTCCAAACAACATCCCAAAAGTTATAGCTATAAACATTGCTGTTAAGGTAAGTTCAAGAGTGGCAGGTAGTCTACTGATGATCTCCCTAAAAACTGGTTCATGGCTCTTAATAGAAATCCCAAAGTCACCCCTAATGGCATGGCTAACCCAATTCCAATATTGAATATGTAATGGTTTATCAAGTCCAAGCCTTTGTTCAAGAGCAACTCTTGCTGCATCAGTTGCCCTCTCTCCTAACATGACAGTAACAGGGTCTCCAGGTATCATGTGTATTAATAAAAATACAATAATACTTACTCCAATTAATGTAGGTACGGTAAGAAAAAATCGTTTAATAAAATATTTGTAGAAAGCCATATCTTAAATCTCATCTCCTAAAAGGCTTATAAGAAATAATGCTTTATATGAAAAATTATTTTCATATAATATTATATGATTTATTTTTTTCATTATAACATGTACAAGAATATAATTTCAAGCCTATTTTGAAATTTTAAATAATTTTGACTATTCAAAGACAGACAAAATCCATTATATTATCTATCAACAGTAAAACGAAATAAGCCTCCTTAATCAAGGAGACTCACATGTCGCATCTTCTAATGTCATTGCTTACAAACAGCTACTGCAAGATAATACTTTTTATCAGGAATGGGTTTTTCAATTATTATACCTTTCTGCAAATATATATCCACTTCTCTGAAGTTTCTCTTTAACAAGTCCTCAAACTCTTCCATAGTATATTGAAAATAATGAAATGGGCAAATGCATGGATATTCTCTGCCCTGCCCCAATGGAGTAGAAATAATAAGTTGTCCATCATCGTTTAAGAGACTTTTTAAGTTATGTATAAATGCTTCATCTTGTTCTAGATGTTCAATTGTTTCAAAGCTAATTATTACATCAAAGCCACCTAGAGATTTCTTTAGATTTGGATCTAGGGCATCCCCCAATACGTATTTAGCTAGTGGAAGAGAGTAATAGTTTCTAGCATACTCGATGGTAGCTAAGTCATTGTCAACCCCAACCATTTCCTTGATTAACCATCTACTAGGTCCTTTTAATATAATTTCACTACCGTACCCTACTCCACAAGCAATATCTAACACCCTTCCCCATGTGAAGTTGCTTGCAAATTTGTACCTGGCAATATGCTCAATAAGAAGGCCATTTTCGCGATTCATGAGTTTTGGGATAACTCTTTCACCAGTATAATCAACCATACGTACCTCCCGAATATCAAAAAACTTCTATCCCATGGTTTTTTACCATTTGATTAATAAATACTGCATGGGCTATCTTATCATTAGAAATAATGCACTCCTCGAAAGCAATTACGCTTAACCCTCTAATCCTAGCTTCAACAGCAGTAAAAAAAATAGTGGTATTTGTATGGGCTCCTACCAGTATAATTTCATTTATGTTCTTTCTATCTAATTCCATCTCCAAAGAAGTATTATAAAAAGAGCTTATTGTATCCGTATAAATTACACTTTCCCCAGCTAGTAGTTCAAGCTCTTCTTTAACAGCATTATTAAATTTTTGCCTTTTTGTTTTTGGTTGGGGCATACCATCATTAACATAAATAACTGGATTTCCTACTTTTCTTGCTATGATTAGTTTCTCACGTATATTTCTAATTACTTGTTGGCAGTTATTTCCTAGATATTTTTCACCATTTAAATCAAAATACTTATTTATACAGTTAACTATAATCAAAGCCGAATTGATGGCAATCTCCTCCAAAGCTAAAATTCAATATTTGTTATGAACATTCTACCACAATCTGAATAAAAAAAGAAAAGGGGATTAGTTACCCCCTTATATCCCAAGAACCAGTATCTAGCGTATTTACTAATGTACCTCCAAAGGCACCTATTGGTGTTCTTACTGCACTTACTATAACTGCTTTTTTCATGAACTACTTTTCCCCCTTCTTTAAACGTCTCTTCATACTGCTGGCCACTGTCTAATATTATCCATATTTAAGCATGGAGAAAAAATCGCTAAAAACTCAAAATCACTATTCCCTACATTTTTAGTTTCATGTACTGCTTTAGGGGGAATGTACAAAATATTACCCTCTTTTAATATAAATTCTTTTTCATCAACTATTACACAACCCTCACCTTTTAAGCAAAAGTATACCTCAACCTCTGTTTCATGACTATGTTTGGGACCTGTTTGGTCTTCTCCGAAACGGAATACACCTATACTCAACGAGGCTTTATCAATAGTTCTGTCATCAAAAATAATTTTAGCGTATCGCGTAAATGGCTCAAGCGCCTTATGTTCTGTAAGAGTATTCTTATCAAAATACATTCTCGTTTCTCCTCCTTTTTAAACAGAAATGGTTTCTATATTTGTAAATATTATTAAATCCGCCTCAGTAGAGTTAACAACTTCTTCTACAGTAATACCAGGTGCAATTTCTTTTAATACCAAACCATCTTTGGTAACTTCCATTACAGCCATGTCAGTTACTATTAAATCAACTTCATTTTTCGCAGTAAGCGGCAAATTGCACTTTTTCAATATCTTGGTACTTCCGTCTTTAGCTAAATGCTCCATAGCAATTATCACCCTGCCTGCACCTACTACAAGATCCATTGCTCCACCCATGCCCGGTACCATTTTGCCAGGTACCATCCAGTTAGCCAGATTTCCATCCTGATCTACCTGCAATGCTCCAAGTACAGTAGTATGAATATGGCCTCCCCTTATAATCCCAAAGGAGGTTGAACTGTCAAAGCAGCATCCGCCAGGCAGTATCGTAACTGGGCTTCCTCCTGCATTAACGCAGTCTTTGTCCATTTCCTCAGCTTTGGGTGCTGGTCCTATGCCAATAAAACCGTTTTCAGACTGAAACATCACGTCAATATCTTTTGGCACATAGCTGGCACATAAGGTTGGCATGCCAATACCAAGGTTAACAACTGTTCCACCTACAAGCTCTCTGGCAATTCTTTTTGCTATCATTATTCTGGCCTCTTTTTTATCCATTTTGGCTACCTCCTTTTACCAAAATGTTGACAAATACTCCAGGTGTATGTATCATATCAGGATCTATTTCACCTGCTTTTACGATTTCCTCTGCTTCAACAATTACCAGGTCAGCGGCTGTTGCCATTACGGGGTTGAAGTTTCTTGCTGCCTTCCTATATACAAGATTACCTTTTTCATCAGCCTTATGTGCCTTTAGTAATGCAATGTCTGCTTTTAATGGTAATTCTAATAAATATTGTTTTCCGTCTACTACTATAACTTCTTTTCCTTCTTCTACTATGGTTCCTACACCGGTTGGTGTTAGGATCCCCCCTAACCCTGCACCTGCAGCTCTTAGCTTTTCAGCTAGGCTGCCCTGAGGTGTAAGGATTACTTCCATCTCCCCTGTCTGCATTTGTTTACCTGTTTCGGGGTGACCTCCGATATATGATGCATAAACCTTTGAAAGTCTATTTTCATCTTGAAGTTTTCCTACTCCTTTTCCAGGGAAACCACTATCATTGCAGATTAGTGTTAGGTTTTTACAGCCTTGTTTAATAACCTCATCTATTAGCATGTCAGGACAGCCGCATCCAAGAAAGCCACCTACGGCTATAGTCATTCCATCCTCCATTTTACTTATAGCTTGTTTAGCGGAAAGTATTTGTACCATGCTCTATCCTCCTATATCCTCAAATCCAATTAATAATTGTTTTTAGATTGAAATTCAAAAAACTTATTTGGCCCATTTTATATTATATTTTTGTGCCTTTCGAACTATTGTAGATTGGTCAACATTAAGAAGTTTCGCAACTTGTCTTGTACTACCATGTTCAATTAAAGCTTCGCTTAATATTTTTCTTTCGATAACTTCAATGGCATCATTTAAGGTACTATTTTTTGAAATAGTAATTTGAGTTAATTCATCACTATAATTATTACTATCAGAATTATCTAAGGCTTTCTTTTGAATATGCTTAGGCAAATCATAATTCTTAATAATTTGATCTCTGGTTAATACAACTAAACCTTCTATTATATTCTCTAGTTCACGTATGTTTCCTGGCCAATCATAATCTATTAAACACTTCATTGCATCCGCATCAATAATCTTCTTAATTTTAAAAACATTATTATAATTGTTTAAAAAATACTTAACCAGCAAGGGTATATCCTCTCTTCGTTCTCTTAGAGGAGGTATCTCTGAGGATACCACATTTAAACGATAGTAAAGATCCTTTCGAAATGTTCCTTCTCTTATCATAGATATTAAATCTCGATTGGTAGCAGCTAGTATTCTAACATTAACTTTTATTGGTTGGGTGCCACCAACTTTATAAAACTTACACTCCTGAATGGCTTGTAATAATTTAACTTGCAATCTAAGGGGTAATTCGCCCACTTCATCAAGAAATAAAGTGCCACCGTCTGCCATTTCAAACATCCCTAGTTTCCCAGAAATGTTAGCACCAGTAAAAGAACCCTTTTCATATCCAAATAATTCAGATTCAATAAGATTATCAGGAATAGCCCCACAGTTTATTTTAACAAAGGGTTCTTCTTTGCGTGGACTACACTTATGAATTAGTCTTGCAAAAACATCTTTTCCAACACCTGATTCTCCTAGTAATAGAACAGTAGAATCAACGTCAGCTACTTTTTTACAAAAATCGACTACTTTTAAAATTCCTATGCTAGAACCAATTATTTCAATGTGAAGGTTTTCTTTTCGAAGTTGTTTCAGTTCCATTTCATCCCTGATGGATTTCTGTCTTAATCGCTCGATTTCTTCCCTCATATTATTTATTAAGCTGATATCACGAACGTTAGTAATTATTCTCCAGATTTCACCATTTTCATCCCAAATTGGTTTGGCTGTTACCATTGCCTTTTTCCCTGTCCTAATCTCGTGGATTAATGTTACCGGAGCTTTATTTTCAATAACACGGAGGGCAGCTGAATCAGTAACATATCCTTCACCAACAAGATCATACAAGGAATGTCCCACAACTTCTTCTGCTTTAATTCCTGCGAAATCTTCATAACTTTTATTTACTCTTAAAGTAACGCCTTTACCATCACTTATCCATATACCATCATAAGATGACTCTATGATAGCATTGAGTTCCCTATTTATGTCTTGTATTACCTTAAATTCGTTCACAAAGACATCTTCAAAGTCCTTAACATCATGAAAGATAGATACTCCGCCTATTTTTTGGCCATTTTTTTTAATTGTAGTTCCGCTTGTGAGTATGGATTTACCCTCAAATTGAATCAATGTATTTTCATAGCTGTTATCTTCTTTTATTGCTGTGTACAATAAAGAACTATTATTAATTTCTTCTATATTTTTTCCGATTATGTCACTAAATGTTTTATTTATAATCCTATGAGCAGCGGGATTACAGTAAACAATGGTTCCTTTTAAATCAATAATTAACACACCGCTATAAATTACATTTAAAATTTCAGAATTGTCATTAATCAAAGATACTAGTTCTTTACTTGTTTCATCGCTTTTCCCCATTTATCTCCCTCCCAGACAGAGAACCTTAAGAACCGTTTCATACTACTTCTATAGCTTGCTAGCAATTATTTTAATACTTATTACTTTACCCTGGATAGCTTCAACATCCTCTTTCATTGGGGCGGGTGTAAAATCTTCACCTGGACACCTTACCATCATACTCAGCTCATTAGGACATAGTTTACGTCTAGATAGAACCTCTATCTTTTTAAATCCGGCATCTTTAATAGCATTAAGATATTCTTCTTCTGATGTTGCACCACCCATGCATCCAAGCCACTGAGTTTTAAAATTTTCTAATACTCTTGGGTCAATTTTTTCTGAAGTAACAATATCAGCTATTGCCATTTTTCCTCCTGGTTTCATAACTCGATAGGCTTCATTAAACACAGTTACCTTATCAATACTTAAATTAATTGCTCCATTAGAAATAATAATGTTTACAAAACTATTTTTTAATGGTAATTTTTCCATATCCGCAACATGAAATTCTACATTTTGTAATCCTACTTTTTTTGCAGCCTTCGTAGCCCTTTTAATCATCCACGTAGAAATATCAATTCCATATACTCTGCCTTTATCACCTACTTTTTTCGCTGCAAGAATAACATCAATTCCAACTCCACAACCGATGTCTAAAACCACATTATCCTTTTTAATTTCAACTAACCTAGTAGGGGTAGTACAACCCATAGAATAGTCAAAAGCAAAATTTGGAATTTTTTCTATTTCATCTGGAGTATAAAGTTTTTGTCCTATACATCCAAGTCCCGGACCCATATTACCTGGAGACCGGTACCTTTTTACCCCACCATATCTGGAAAATTTATTATAACGTTCAGCCACTAAAGTTTTAATTTCTTCACTAAGCATACACAATCCTCCTCTACTGTTTCCACTTTAAGATTAGTTTGAAATTTTATCCGATGGCTAACTACCACTAAGACTCCCACCTCTTGCTTTGCACTGGTATTTCTACGCATTGCTAAATCACACTGCTAGAACTACTGGCGTAGTGGAAGATAAGTGGTACTAAGCCCCTGGATAACGGTTTTCCCTAAAGGATTAGCTCAGCTACGCCAAACAAGTTGGCAAGTTTCGCTCTATATTATTCAGATGGAGTCATTCAGTGAAACTTAGTTCAGGTGCTTTTCCCGGAACTCTAGTTGAACTAATCCTGTGGGAAACTCCAACTGAATAAAGAATCCTGTTTGTTATAAACATAATTTTTAGGCTTTAGTTTTTATCTGTTAACTGATAATTTGATAATTTTCCCATTTTTTTGAGCTCCCGAAGAAGTCTCTTCATTTTCTATTAATTTTAATGCATACTCCCTAATTTCATTAAAATCTTTAGCTGTTCTTACACGAGGCCTTTGAATTTTAACTTCTAAAATTTCCTTAATAGTTCCAGGGTTTATGTCAAAAATCAATATCCTATCAGCCAAATAAATTGCCTCATCAATACTATGTGTAATAAAAAGAACCGTCTTTTGTTCCCTAAACCAAATATTTAACAATTCATCTTGCATCATGTTTCTTGTTTGTGCGTCAAGAGAAGCAAACGGTTCATCCATTAGTAATAGTTTCGGATTATATGCCATAGCCCTAGCAATCTGAACTCGTTGTTTCATTCCGCCTGATAGCTGATGAGGATAATAATCTGCAAAGTGTTTTAATCCTATTAAATCCAAAAAATAATGAATGATTTTTTCATTCTTTCTGGATTTTGTTGTATTTACTCTCAATCCAAAAGCAATATTTTCCTTTACAGTCAACCAGGGGAACAAAGAGTTTTCTTGAAAAACAAAACCTATATCGCCATCGGACAGGTACACCTTTTCATTATCGATTTTTACAGAGCCAGAGGTTGGATGTTCAAATCCAGCAATTATTCTAAGAAGTGTACTTTTACCACAACCGCTTGGGCCCACAATACAGATAAACTCTCTTTCATTTACTTGTAATGAGATGTCTTTTAACACAACCAATTCATTAAAGTTTTTACAAATTGAATTTAACAATAGCGCCATGGAGTCAACCTCTTTTCTAACACTAGTACACTCTTATTTAAGAAGTAGCTGACTACTCCAATTGCTATCATCCCAGAAATTATTTCTGCACTTCTTCCCCCAATGCTATAAACAGACCAAATATAATAGCCTATACCGGATCTACCTCCTACAAATTCCGCTGCAACAATACACATCCATCCAACCCCTAAACCAATCCTTAAACCTGTAATGACTGATGGTAATACAGCTGGAAAAATCACTCTGAAAATAATATCCTTTTTCTTGGCACCACAGCTTCTAGCTGCATCCAGAAGTATTCTATCTATCTGTTTTACACCCATTACGGTATTTACTAGCACGGGGAAAAATGCTCCAACAAAAACTACTAACAACTGCACATAGGTACTTGGTTTATCAGTAAAAGCAAATAAAATGTATCCCAAAGGAATCCAGGCAAGCGGAGGAATGGGCCTTAACATCTCAATTATTGTATTAATAAAAAGTTCAAAAGTTTTAAAATACCCCATAATCATTCCTAGACTAAATCCTAGAATAAAGCTGAGAGATACTCCTTGTAGTACAACTTTCAAGCTAGATAAAGTTAACTCTTGAATACTTTTGTTATAAAGTTGATCTCCAGTTGTAATAAGTACAAAAAATACTTTCATGGTTTGCACAGGTCCAGGCAAATTGACTAGATTATTGTGTGCCAAAAAATACCATACAAGGAAAAAGATGATTAACGAACTCATACTTATGATGGAATTGTTGTTTTTATATTTTTCGCGACCATGCTTTATGGAGACACCTGTATCATTATTCAAAAAAAGGTCCTCCTTATTTTTTGATTAATTGATTGGTGGATATTTATTGAAATAGGATAAACTCTATGTTTATCCTATTCTAGTAAATAAATGAACTATTCCAATACAGGCATTATCCCTGCCTCACGTAGAGCACTATCAACCACAAAATGTTGTACTGTACCTATACCAGGTATAGCTATCGTTTTACCGCCTAGGTCATTTATATTACTAATTCCACTATCCTTGCCTACTACAATTGCTGATCCTTCATTATTTGCACCTGCAATTACCTGAATATGGATATCATCATTCACACGTTTCAACATAGCAGGTGCGCCACCTAGGTAAGCAAAATCTATTTCTTTGGCCCTAAATGCTTCCATGACTGCGACACCATTAGCATATTCTCTAATTTCTATATTGTCGCCAATTTTTAACCCCACTTCTTCAAAATATTTTTCCTTTTGAGCTACAAAAAACGCTAATTGGTGTAAATCCCTCGCAAGGAAACCAATAGTAATTTTTGTTGTTTCATCTACTAGCGGCCTCCAATTATCATCTTTTGACATTTCTGTTAGAACCAAATTGTAAATGTCTTTGCGTAAAAAGTCTTCAAAAAAACTATCACCCCCACTATAACCAATGTCCTGATGCTCTTGAACTAACAAACCATTTTCTTGGAGTTTTGTGTAGTATGTTATAAAACCCTCAGTTTGGGGATACTCAACATATTCAATGTTTTCTAAAGCTTTTTCAACAATCTTCCTATCTTTGCCAGTAAATGCTGCAGCATGTTCAAATATACTTTCCAAATTGTTGGGGTTATTGATGAATTGTGTAGCTTTAATATGAGCCCACACTACTGCTGTTAGGACATTTTCATTTTGGAAGTCTTTACTTACAGCTAGCACACAACATGGATGTTGATCCCATATATCTCCAGATTGCACCAAGTATCTTCCAATATCCTGCTGTACAGCTTCTGAATTAAATGGCTCCCAGGCAATAAATCCATCTATTTCGCCTGCTTTTAACCTATTAAGCATATCAACTGGAGCACTTTGAATGATTTTAGTATTGTTGTTTTCTTCTATTTTTTCATCACTACAACCTATAATAGTAAATATCAATACAGCAAGTAAGGGGATTATAACAAAATTTTTCACCAATCTTCCTCCTCTCATTGTTTTATTTAGAGGTAAAGATCTTAAATAGCCTTTACCTCTATATTTTTAAAAATTTACTTTACATAAAGTTGCATTCTAGGTTTAGTCCAAAAACTAGGTAATACTACCACCTTAGGATTTTCACCCACAATTTGCTTGGCTTTAATCATTGCTTTCTCAAAATCACGAACTGGCGTAACACCTAGTGCTCTATATGGACCAGGATTAATCTCTCCTGCCATGATTATTTTGCTGCAATGATCTAACATATACTGGCTTTCATAGAACAACCAACTTGCATGTACTGGGTGATAACCATAACAATGTCTATATTTAAATATAAACTCAGGATGGTTGTTCCACTCATCTTCATAGTTAAGCATTTCTGAAGCATCAAAACACCTTTTCCAATATTCCAACGCTTGTTTATGGTTTGGATGATCTCTTTCGCTTATTTCACCAGAGCTCCTACATACACCTATAACTACTCCACCTTCACGTACAAGAGGTTTATTTACCCAATGCCTTGGTGCAGTACAAGTGCCTACAAAAGGCATCATTGGATTATCACTTGAGCCATACATGAAATTTCTAGGTAAACCTATTACCACTATATCAGCCTGAGGTACTTCTACCCTATAATATTTTTCTACAAGTTCCCAAGCAGGCTTTTGTATTTCTTTGTAGTGACCTGCAAAGGCAGCAACTATTTCTTTATCCTTGCCCAAAATAGAATCTACATAAAAAACTTTTTTGCCACAGAATTTTTCAATCTGATCCATAATTGCATCTTTATGCTTTCTATAGAGCATTTTATGTTGGTCAGCATGACAAGAATCTTTATCCCCTACAACATCCCAACCGTGAGTAGAACGCATACTCCTAGCACCAGCTAAGCCAATAATAACTCCGCAACCAGTCATTCCACCCCAATTGGAAGGTAGTACAGAACCTAAATAAATAAAGAAATCTGATTCATATAAAAGTTTGTTGTACTCCACATAGTCTCCCATTTCTGATACACCCATGAAAACTAAGTTATCAGGATCGGCACAGTCATGATTTATGATACTATTAGCTGTACCTTTGGGCCAAAAACGCCTAAAAATCTCATCTCCAACATATTGCCTAATCTGCTCTTGAGTAAATTTTTGATGATTACCATTACCTAGCAACAGCGTAATGTCAGCATCAGGAACTCCAGCTTTATTTAGCTCTTCAATTATTATGGGCAACATAACTTGTCTTGGTCTGGCTGGACGGGTACAATCATCCATAGCAATGGTTACTTTATATCCCGGTTTAATTGAATCATATATTCTTGGCATTCCTAGAGGGTTTGCCAATGCATCTTTTACTATTTGTTGAGGATCTTCTGCACCATCTGGGGGGGATGATTCAACAATTACTGAATCCTCTGGCACCATAATTTCTTTTTTGTGATCGTAATAATCAACAAGTACTTTTTTATAATTCACTCTCTTTTCACCTTCCTTATACTTTAAATACGTTGTTGCATTTTATAGGCTAGATAAATTCTTCTGTCCTGCTCTGAGACGTGTTAACTGTATGAAATGCTCTGCATTAAGGAACAATTCGTGATATGTTGCAAGCTCATCTACTGTTAGTCCTTTATCTAGAAGCACAGCTAGATATTGAAACGCTGCTTTGGCTCCATACCCTACATGATGAAATCCTACAAATTTACGAGACTTAGGCTCAATGATAGCTTTTTGGAAGCCTGACATTTCTGGATGTACATGAGCCATTACCATTGATCTTTCAGCTAAAGGTAAACCAATGTCTAGATTAAAAGGTGGCATTTTAATTACAACAGCATCGCCGTATTTTTCTATACACTCTTTCTCAGTTAATCCTACCCAAGTCACTTCATAGGTTGTGAACATAAATTCAGGCATAGTTCTATCCATCATTTCTGTTTCTTCACCCATGATATTTTTCGCTGCTATCATTCCTGATTGGCGAGCTGCTGACATCACATAAGGAGGTCCATTTACGTCTCCAATTGCATACACATTTGGTATGCTAGTTTGGAATTTCTTGTTAACTACAATTTCATTGTTAGGTCCTATCTCAACTCCCAAAGGTTTTGCTATTTCAGAATTTGGAATTACTCCTGTTCCCAATAAGACAGTATCGCAAGGCACCTCAACAATCCTGCCATTCTCTTCAAAAATAACTGCTTCTACTTTTTCACTTCCTTTTATTTCCTTAATAGTTACACCTTCATGTATCTTAATACCCCGTCTTTTCATATTAGATATTACAAAATCACGTACTTCATCATCTAGCCAACGATAAATCCTAGACCGGTTTACTATTGTTACATCACAGCCACATGCACTAAAAAATGATGTATACCCAGCAGAAGTTTTACCTTGTCCTATTACTACAACCTTTTCTGGTTCGTAGTCTAGCTTTACTAGGTCACGGTTAGTAAGTACGTTTTTTAAATTCACTCCTGGAATATCTGGTATTTGGGGCCTAGCACCCGTCCCAATAACTATATTTTTGGCCCTGTATCTTTCACCTGCTACTTCTACCGTATTAGGATCAATGATTTTTGCTTCCTTAAAAACCTCAAATTCCATTCCTAGCTGTCCCTTACTTTGATCTGTCATGAATTTATAAACATTAGTATCACGAACTTTTCTAAAGGTATCAAATATGGGTACCATGGGTATTTTCTCAGGAATTTCTGGATACCACATGTGCCCAGCAAACCAACGCAAGTGATCCATATTTACAGCATTGTCATATGCAAAATGTTCAGGTACACAATTATGTTTACAACATTGCCCGCCTAAGTGATTGTCAATTTCAAATGTAAACTGCGTGCCTCCTAGTGCACGTAAAAATGAAGATCCAAATCTACCCGCTGCTCCTCCACCTATAAAAATAGCATCATATACAGTATCTTTATTTGGTTTAGTAAGTGCGTCTCCTGGTGGAATATACATACTTTCTCTTGGCCATCCTTGATACTTTGACACAAAAATCCCTCCTGTATTTTTAATGTGTTTGATAAAAACAAATTTTTAAACAATATAGCCTGTGTGCCAACACCCCCTTTTTTAGAAACCAGGAATAATAATTATAAGTTATTAAAATGAACTTTATTTAATCTATTTATAAGCAATAAGTATGCCAAAAATTTATGGTCTTCATACTCCTACTGTATCAAGTAAAATTTACATAGTATAATAATAGAGACTGCAAATGATGCATATTAGCATCATTTGCAGTCTCTATTATAGTAATCTTTATAATTGTTGAGATGTATAGTTGCATCGTGATGCAACTATACATCTCTTTGTATGCCTTTTTTCTATTAAAATCTTTACATCATCTAGCAGAAGCTATTTCTTACATGAATTTTCAAGCCCTATTCTCACAGCTGAAACTATTCTATCAATATCATCTTTAGTCGCAATCAATGCAGGCGCAAATGCGATTACATTATTCTGATTAGGGAAGCTTCTATTAGTTTTACCTGCTAAAACACCTTCATTAGCAATGTTGGCCATTATTTGTCCAAGTACAGCATCACTCATAGGTGTCTTTGATGCCTTATCTTCTACTATCTCAATGCCAGCAAACAATCCATTACCACGTACATCTCCTACAATTGGCAGGTCAAGGAGTTCGTTTAATCTAGCTATAAAATAAGCGCCTACCTTTGCACTATTTTCACAGAGGTTTTCTTCTTCGATAATACGAATATTTTCTAGGGCAGCCGCACAACCACCTGCACAGCCCCCATAAGTACTAATATCCCTAAAATATGCTAACGGTTTAGACGGATCATCAACAAACATATCAAATATTTCCTGGGTTACAACGGTTGCTGATATGGGCATGTACGAGCTGGCCATTCCTTTAGCCATTGTCACCATATCTGGCACTATTCCATAGTGCTCATATCCAAACATAGTTCCAGTTCTTGCAAAGCCACAAACAACCTCGTCCATCATCAATAAGACATCATA
>LOER01000021.1 GCA_001515945.1 Desulfitibacter sp. BRH_c19 | reverse complement strand
TAGTGGTTTACTTTTTGGATCTTTTTTCAATTCATAGGTTCTTTGTAAAGTAAGAATAACATCGGACTCTGTCCCAGGTGTTAAATCAAGCTTAGCACCATATTTTTCGATTCTTTCGTATCTTTCCTTACTCATATTATCAGGCATGATTACAACTGCTTCATAACCCATCAGGTTACAAATATACGCAACACCAATCCCAAAGTTTCCTGTAGAAGGACCCAATATTGTGTGTTCACCAGGAATAATATCCCCATCTACACATCCTTCCATTAAAGTAGCATATGCTGGTCCTACTTTGTGAGAACCAGATGGAAAAGGAGTCCCAAGCATAACGACTATATTAGCGTCAACACCTGTTAATTCTTTTGGAAGTACAATTTTATTAACTTCATTTTTTTCGTTTTTCCAGCTAATATTAAAGAGATTAATTGGGTCCAGTTCATTTTCTGCTTTAGCTTTTAAAGCTTTTTCTCTGATTTCTGGGGATATTTTTTCTGGGTGAAGCATCTCTTCATAAGTTGGACCAAAAGGAATCTTTTGTTTAGACATGAAAATCTCCTCCTATTAAAATGCTTTTTTATTATTTAATAAATACTGATGTCGGCAAGTTACCTTTTTGGCTAATATACTTTAATTAGTTAGTAACTAATTAAACTTTATAATTATCCCATAAATAATACTGCTGAACATAAATTCAACAGTATTAAGAGGAGGAGGTAATTATCTATATTGCCTTTTAAAACTTATTCCACCTCATAAAGAGGTTGCTGTGAATGTCAAACTGGTTAGGTTTATAATATCATTTAAGCATATAGGTTACTTACATAATACTACCTTCTATAATTTCTTAAATCCCAGGTCCATAAATCATCCGTGGAATAAATAGAGACACATCCGGTAGATATGTTATTATCAACAATGCCACTAAGCTAATTAATACAAACGGTATAACACCTCTAATGATGTTTATCATGCTTTCACCCGTGGCCATTTGAGCTACAAAGAGATTTAATCCAAATGGCGGGGTGAACATCCCAATTGCAGCATTTGCCACCATAATAACTCCTAGATGAACGGGGTTAATACCTAGCTGCATGGCCAAAGGATAAACTAACGGTGCTATAATAATGATAGCAGATGAACCATCGATAAACATCCCTGCGATTACCAGAATCACGTTAATCATCATCAAGAAAGCGATCGGACCAAGTTTAGCATCTACAATGAACTGGGCAAGATTATGAGGTACCTGTCCAACAGTCAGAATCCAGGCAAATACGGACGCTGCCGCCAGTAAAATCATAACTTGGGCAGTAGATTCAGCAGAAGCAACACAGGTTTTGAACAAAGATCTTAAGTCCATTTCCTTATAAATGAACATACTGACAAAGATGGCATAGACCGCAGCAATTCCTGATGCTTCAGTAGGAGTAAAAATGCCCAAGTAAATTCCACCCATAATAATTATCGGAATCCCCAAAGCCCAACTGGCCTCTTTAGTAGCCTTAACTTTATCGGCATAAGTTGCTTTTTGGTCAACAGGAACCCCTGTTTTATGGGCATACCAATAACAATAGAGCAAGTACAACACTCCATAAAGTATACCAGCCCCTAGTCCGGCCATAAATAGGGCACCAACAGAAACACCAGTAACAGCACCGTAAATAATGGCACTAATGCTAGGAGGAATTAGCAAAGCAACTGAACCGCTGGAACTAATTAAGCCAACCGAAAAACCTCCACTATATTGTTTCTTTTTTAACGCGGGATACATTAACCCACCGATAGCTACAACTGTTGCAGGGGATGATCCTGATACTGCACCGAAAAACATACAGGCTACTTCCGTAGTAAGGGCTAGCCCACCTTTAAAACCGCCCACTAAAGTATGGGCCCAATTAAGGATTCTGGTAGCTATTCCCCCAACTTTCATAACATTGGCTCCCAAAATAAAGAAAGGGATTGACATTAGTGCAAACTTATCGATACCGCCAAACATTCTTTGAACCACAACTGTCAGAGGCATATCAGTATATAAGACAAATGACAAAAGGGCAGATAAACATAACGCAATAAAAACCGGCGAACTCAAAAACAACAAGGCAAAAAGTATAATAAACAACATTGTGATCATCAATGCTACCTCCTATAGTCTCAAAATGTCTACTGAGCCATCTTCTCTAACCATCTCAACCCCAAATGATTTGCCTTTTAAAATTGCTATGGCCGTAGCTACAAATCTAATTGTCATTAATGCACTTCCCAGGGGCATAGCGATGTAAACAATCCACATCGGCATTAACATTGCAGGGCTTTTCTGGGCAGTTTCAATAACAAGTTGAGTAGAAACAATACCAAAGTAGGTTATAAGTGCAGTAAACAAAGCTGCGCTCAGTTGGGCACAAGCCATTAATATCTTTTTGGCTAAAGGGGGTGCCATCTGAACAAAAATATCTATACCAACATGCATTCTTTTTCGTGCGCACAGGCTTCCTCCAAAAAAAGTAACCCAAACTATTGCATATCTAATTGCCTCTTCAGCCCAAGTAGTAGAATTTTTAAAGACATAGCGTAATACAACATTGACAAAAAGTACAATTGTTGCAGACAGGAGGAGGGCTCCGTTAATATTTTCTTCAATTGATGTCAAGACTTTATCTAGTTTAGACACTTTTCTTTCCCCCTTGTATTATAGTTAACGCCTTTCTTTATCCTGTTCTATACATCATAAGGCACTTGCATCTTTAGTGTTGAAATATAGATACTGAGAGCCCAAGTTCACTAGAATATGATGTAAAATAAGAGGGGGCAAGAATTTAAAGTACCCCCTCCCCTTTTAGTTATTTGTTTTCTTCAATGAATTTTAAAGATCTTTCCAACAGGTCTGCACCAATAACATCCCTAAACTCATCGTAAACTGGTTTACTAGCTTCTTTGAAAGCTTCTTTTTGCTCTGGTGTTAATGGATATACATTTGTTCCATAGGCCTTAATATTTTCAATGTAAGTCGCATTAGCTTCATCCATCAAGCCTCGGTGGTATTGAGCTGTTTCTAGTCCGGCGTCCCAAACAATCTTTTGCAAGTCTTTCGGTAAACTGTCAAACCATTTTTTGCTTATACTCATAAAGTAAGAAAGGTAGGCATGATCAGACAAAACCATATTATCTTGTACTTCATAAAACTTCATATCGTGAATACTGATTATAGGGTTTTCTTGTCCATCTACTACTTTCTGTTGAAGAGAGTTGTATACTTCTGCAAAGTCAATAGGAACCGGATTGGCACCCCAAGCTTTATACTGGGCCATGATAACAGGGGCTTCCATGGTACGAATCTTTAGACCTTTGAAATCGTCTGGCATGTGAATTTCTTTGTTACTGGTAAAAGCTTTGAATCCTTCTGCGTAGAAAGATACACCCATAATACCAATACTATCGAGACCACTCATGATTTCTCTTCCAATATCCCCGTCTAATAACTCAAAAAGAACGTCTTCATTAGGGGCAAGAAACGGTAAGTCAACAATTGTTAATTTTTGATCAAATCCACCAAACTTTGCAGTTGGTAATAATGTTAATTCTACAGTACCCATCTGCATACCTTCGATCATTTCTCTCGCACTTCCTAATTGCTGAGCTGGATAAATTTGCACTTCTATTCTGCCATTTGAATTCTTCTCAACTGATTCTTTATAGTGCTCAGCTGATTTATGGAAAGGAGATCCCGTCATATGATCGTGAGCAAACTTCATAACGATCTTTTCTGGTGGTGGAGCAGCATCTTTATTCTCCTTGTCATTACTTTCTCCTGAAGTCTTACCTCCACCGCAACCGGCTAGGAAACCAAGGACAAAAATACACAACACTAAAACTGACAACTTTTTGTACCATACTTGTTTCACTCTTTAAAACCTCCCTAAAATATTATTATTCGGATCTAAAAACAAACCCAATCAATCTACTTATTCTCAACTCCTCTCTGCCCCCTCTATCAAGACTTGCCCTACTCTTTGCTGGATAAAGCAGCTAAAATCTTCTCAGGTGTAATAGGCAAACTAGTGATTCTCACACCAATTGCATCATAAACAGCATTTACAATCGCTGCTGCAGTTGGAATAATTGGTCCTTCACCAAGGCCCTTGGCACCAAATGGTCCTTTGGGGTCAGGATCCTCTACAATATAAGTTACTATATCTGGTGCATCCTGCGATGTTGGGATTAGGAACTTGGTAAAAGAAGGGGTTAGAGTTTTTCCATCTTTTAAGATGATTTCCTCCATGATGCCATAACCCATTCCTTGCACAACCGCACCATCCATCTGCTGCTCCACGTTTTTGGGGTTGATAGCTTTCCCGCAGTCCTGAGCAGCCCCAATCCTCAGTACCGTAACTTCGCCGGTTTCTGTATCTACTTCGACATCGGCAACCTGGGTACCATAAATATAATGAGCATAAGCATCACCCTGGTTTGTGACTGAGTCAACATCAGCAGTTGTGTTATCATAAAAAGCAAATCCAATGAATTGTCTTCCTCGTTGATGCATTTGCCATGCCAGCTCAGAGAATTTGAGTGTTTTACTTGCATCAGTTTTACAGCTTACTACTCCGTCTTTAATTATGATATCTATTAGCTCACATTTTAGTAACTCTATAGCTAATTTGAGAAAGTTCTCTTTAACATCGGCAGCTGCTCTTTTTACTGCACTTCCGGAAACATAGGTTTGCCTGCTGGCGGTACTAGCCTGTGCATCAGGAGTTACTGCCGTATCGGCACTTATAATCCGTACATCATCGTAGGCTATCCCCAGTTCTTCCGCAGCAATTTGGCACAGTATAGTGTCCGAGCCTTGGCCCAGATCGCATGCTCCGCTTAGGACCGTAACAGTACCGTCATCGGCAACTTCTACATAGGCCCCAGAATGGTCAGGTCGATTAAATCCATAGCCGACTCCATAAAGGCTGCACCCTATTCCTCGACCTCTTTTTCTCATCTACCTGACACCTCCTTCCAAATCATAAGTTTCCATATACTCTTTTGCTTTTAAGAGGGTGTCATAGAAACCTACTCCTTCTTCAAAGGCTTGAGCTGTTGCGTTAGTTAACCCAGCCTTCAGAGCATTTTTCATACGTATTTCCAATGGGCTTACGGCTAACTTCTCAGCCAAAATATCCATCTGTGACTCATGGGCAAAAGATGCTTGAAGGATACCAAAACCACGGTATGGTCCACAAATAGTGTTATTGGTATAAACAGCATAGGTATCGACTGCCACATGGGGCACATAATACGGCCCGGTCAAATGCAAACCGGCTTTCTTAGTGATAAAATTTCCGATGGAGCAATAGGCTCCTTTATCACTATGGATAGTCCCTTCCACAGCCATTAGCATGCCGTCTTTATTCATGCCAGTTTTAATCCAAATCTTCATAGGATGTCTTTTTGTGGAACAGACCATAGACTCATGTCTTGACCAGACAACTTTTACAGGTCTTCCTGTTTTGATGGCCAGTAATGCCGCCTGGATCTCGGTAGTAATATCATCTTTCCCGCCAAATGCGCCACCGGTTACCATTTGGATAACCCTAACTTTATTCATCGGCATATTTACCACAGGAGCAATCTGGCGTCTATCCCGAAAAATAGACTGGGTAGAACTCCAAACAGTTAGAATTCCATCATAACCCAGACAGGCTACTGATGTTTCCGGTTCAATATATGCATGATCTACCCTTTGGGTCTGGTAGACATTTTCTACGATAAGATCACTCTTGGCAAAACCTTCATCAACATTCCCTTTTCTCAACTGGGTATACTGCAGGAGATTCCCCTTTTCGTGCACTTTGGGGGCTTCTTCTTTTAAGGCATCTTCAATTGTGAATACACCGGGTAATTCTTCGTACTCAACTTTAATTTTTAGTAAGGCCTCTTCAGCTAAATCTACCGAATCAGCGGCAACAAGAGCAACTGCATCTCCCATCATTCTTACTTTGTCTTGGGCTAAAACTGGCTGATCCTGGATAGCAAGGCCAAATATATTAATTCCTGGGATGTCTTTAGCTGTTAAGACAGCATAAACACCAGACATTGCTTCGGCTGCACTTGTGTCGATGCTAATAATCTTGGCATGGGGATATGCGCTACGTAAAGCTTGACCATAAATTAGTCCATCAAACTTCATGTCTCCTGTATATACGGCCTTTCCGAGTGCTTTTGCTTCAACATCTTTTCTTTGCAGATTGTGACCGACAATAGAAAAATCATTCATTATCGTCACCTCCTGAGCAAACAACCTGAACGGCTTTAACTATCTTCTTATAGCCTGTGCAGCGGCAGAGGTTACCTGAAATACCACGGCGAATTTCTTCTTCACTAGGTTTGGGATTACTATCAAGCAGCGATTTGGCTGATAAAATCATTCCCGGTGTACAGTAGCCACATTGAATGGCCCCTTCCTCAATAAAAGCTTTTTGCAAAGGATGCAGTTCATTGCCACTACTTAAGCCTTCAATTGTGGTTATTTCTCTTCCCTGTACTTGCCCTACCAAAACCAGGCAGGAATCAACCGGTTTACCGTCAATAAGAACTGTGCAAGCACCACATTCCCCTTCACCACAGCCTTCTTTGGTTCCGGTCAGACCAAGCACATCACGAATCACATCAAGCAGCCTCATAGTTGGTGCAACTTCTATCTCTTTGGGTGAACCATTAATAATTAAACTTATTTTTTTCAAGTTAACACCCCCTGTGACTTTCTTGGATGGCTACGATAGCTTTAAATAGTGCTGCTTTGGCAATTGTCTTCTTATATTCTGCCGTTGGGCGTGTACCAAGTTTGCCTGCTACAACTTCGCAAACTAAACTACAAGCCTCGGAAATAGTATCTTCTGTTAAAGACTTACCTTTCAAAAGTTCCTCAACCTGAGGCACACGGTAAGCAGTAACTCCAACTGCTCCTAGTGCTAAGGTTGCTTTCTCAATTATTTCTTCATTGGAAATTTTTAATGTTATGCCTAGGTTAAGGCGAGCTATGGCTAAAGCTTTTCTCCTCCCCAATTTAACAAATGCCATCTTGGTGTTTGTTTGAGGGATCGGAATTATAATACTCGTTAAAATTTCCTCCGGCGCAATGTTTGTTTCATTTACACCAACCAGAACTTCTTCCAGGCTGACTTCTCTTGTGCTTTCAACTTTTTGCAACCTCACTTTTGCCTCAAGCGCAAGAAGTGCAGGTAAGCTATCTGCGCCGGTAGCGGCATTGGCTATGTTGCCGCCAATGGTGGCTGCATTTCTGATCTGAGGTGAACCAATAGCACCTGCTGCTTTAGCTAAGATCGGAATATACTCATTAATTAAATTGTTGTGCTCTATCTCATCAAACGTGACCATACTGCCAATAACTAAATAGTCACCGTCTTGCCCAATCCCCTTTAGCTCCAGAACATTAGCTAAATCAACTATATAGTCGGCTTCTACAGACCTTTCCCTCATTTGAATGATTAGATCAGTTCCCCCCGCTAAGAGCTTAGTTGTCTGAGGAAATTTATTCAAACAGACAAGAGCATCATTTAAAGCCAATGGTTGATAGTAATCCAGTACCCGCAAAAGTTTGCACCTCCTTATTCTTTAACTAATTTCTGAGGATTTTCTTTCATTAAAATCGTTAACTCGTCCTTAGTTATCCCACATTCATAAAGACATTGAGCAAACACCCGTAAGCTTTCATGGGGCATGGGGTTATGACGTTGTCCGGCATCACTAATGATAATGCAGTTTTGTGCCCCTATTTCTTTAATTGCTGCTGTTACTTCCTGAACAGTTGCATAGTGCCACATTGGAGATACAGAGCAATATCCAAATTCGGCTATTGCACCCATTGAAACCAGTTCTTTGATCTGGCTCACGGCAAAAGCTGGCACTTTAAAGAACGGGTGAGTAATCAATATCTTCTGCACACCTATGTCCCTAGCTGTCTTAACCACTTTAAATATTTCTTGCTGAGAAAGGTGGCAGGTTCCTAAAATTACGTTATATTCTGCGACCAATTTCAACACTTCCATGGTTTGTTTGGTCATATTTCCTTCTGCATCAAAAACGCTGACTCCTTTGGTTTCATCAATGTCCCCTGTGTTACCGCCTGCTTGAACATCGTATTTCCCTTTGGAACCATGTGCTTTGGCATGATTATCGGCATCAATGGTGGGCATCCATACTTCTTTTGCTCCCATTTTTAAGGCTGCTTCTACTGCCATGGGATTAATACCACCCACATAATCATTTAAAACAATGCCGCCATATACATTGAAGGTGTCATAGTCTTTCTGTAACTCCCTAGCCCTGCTTACTGTACTTTCATGGTGACACTTGAGCATCATTCCTCCTAAACCTGCGGCTGCGGCTGCGGCTACTGCTTCTCTATCGTCGCAAAGCCTTGGGAAAAGGCAAGGGGTGGTATGTACATGTAAATCATATGCGCCTTCCAAGTTTATAAGCATTGATCTTTCCTCCTAACTAGTTGACTTCTTTTAAAAAACACTTGCTTGCTTCTCTTAACTCAATGGCACCGATTGAACACCATTGCGTGCACAGACCACAACCGTCGCAATCTGCTTGATTAACTTGATAGGATGAATCTCCTTCTGAAATAGCACGATAGAAACAAACTTTTTTGCAAACGCCGCAGTTGGTACATTTATCTTCATCAATATTTGCATACTTCGCAGGTAATTTTGCTAGTTCTTCTACCGTAGTAATGTGGGGTAAGGCAATGCCTCGAATTTCGTTCAAGGATTTATAGCCCTTGAGATCCATCCAGTTTTCCAGATCTTTTAGCATTTTCGTAATTACGCTATAGCCGTTCCACATTACTGCCGTACAACTTTGAACTGTTGTAGCACCTAGCATGATGTATTCCACGATTTCTTTATAACTCATGACACCGCCAATAGCTGAAATGGGAATATCTACTGCCCGGGCTACCTCAGAAAGGTGGCGCATGATTACCGGTTTAATTGCAGGGCCTGTATATCCTCCATAGCCTCGCAACAAAGGCAATCCGGTTTCAATGTCAACTCCGGCAAAGGAGCGGATTGAGTTACTGATTGTTAAACCATCAGCTCCCGCTTCTTTTGCAGCTTGGGCAATTTCTACCATATCGGAGACGTTTGGTGTCATTTTTACTGTAAAGGGAATCCTTGCAGCACTTTTTGCTATTTTCACCTGCTGATAAGTTCGCTCGGCACTTTTGCCAATATGCATGCCAACGGTGGACGCTGGCATCGGGCAGGATACGTTTAATTCTAAAAGATCTACCATACCGGTGCTCTGGATTTCTTCAACCAATTTTGCCGTTTCTTCCGGCTCTGGCATGGCAAGAATGCTAATTTGCATTACTGCTCCGCCTTCTTTAGCAATGACTAAGTCTTCACTAATCCAATCTTCCCTTGATTTAGTTGTGAAAAGTTCCAAGTTAACCATGCCGATAGGTTTACCACCATGTCTAACTAAATGCAATCTGCCATTACATGGATGAGCGGCCCAATCTTGCTTCGGGCCTATTGTCTTAGGGACCACTCCACCAATCCCTGCCAATCCCGCCCTTTTCATTCCTTCTCCATCCCAACCGGGTGTTGCGGAAGCAAGAACCAATGGGTTTTTAAATTCCACTCCTGCATAGTTAACTCTTAAATCTGCCATATTTTTCCCACCTTTCGACAATTTTGATTAGTTTAAATAGTCTGTTAGTACTTTATGGAGTTCTGCACCAACATTACAACTTCCTTTAGACCACTAAACCAATCTTCTGTCGTCGCGTTTGTGTCTATAGGCTAGAGGTATGGTCTTTCTAACGGGTTTTGTTCATACCCGTAGAAACATCACTAATAATTTGACCCAATTTTAAACACAACTGCAGGTTAAACCGGTCATCGGTATTAGTCATGTTTAGACCTGTAATTTCTTCTATTTTTTTGACCCGATAAATCACGGAATTCTTATGGATAAATAGGCTTTCAGCCGTTAAACGCAAGTTGCAATCGTTTTTAAAGTAAAATTTCAAGGTCTTTAATAGTTCTGTATTGTTTTGCTTGTCATATAAAATAATTTTACCCAGATTATCTTGATAAAAGCTTTGTACGGCCGACGAATCCTTCAATTCATACAAAAATAGATAAGGCCCTAAATCGTCAAAGAACGTTAAACTAGCCAAGCCATACATAAAACGTCCTACCCGTAAGGCAACTAGCGCTTCCTCATAAGATTGTTTTATAGATCGTGTACCGTTTAAAGATCTACCCACGCCGGCAGAAATTTTTAATTTTGGAAATTTTCTTATAATTGCACGCATAACTTCTTCAATTTTTGCACGCAGTATTTTCACTTCATCAACTGTTGACAAACGTATTAAGCCGGTTACACTATCACTTTTTGCCAAGAGCATAGCTCCACCAGGATAATCTAGAAAAATATTATGAGCTACCTGCAAAATTTCGGACTTAACTTCTTGAACATGACTTTCATCTCTGCGTGCTTCAGTAGCCAGATAACTTTCAAACCGGTCAATATCTAGGGTAAATACTGCTAGACGTGTATTTAAGTTAAAATTTAGATAGCTAGCTCTTCTGATTACTGCTTCTTCGTAGCGAAAACTCCCAGCAATTAAATCCTCTAAAAGTTCACTACGGATTTGACGTTCAGCTTCAAAAATGGCCTTTTCCTTTACAAATACCAAAGCTACAATTGTTGAAGCATGCTGTAATGCCATCAAGTCGTGATCATCCAATTTTCTGGAGTGTTCCAAAATGGCTAGATATCCACTAATTGAACCGTTGATTTCTACTGGGGCAATGATAATGTCTTGTTCAGTATCTTCTGAAAATAGTTTAAATCTATGCCCGCGATGGGGATTTAAAGAGAGTAACTCCTCTTCCCGACTATCCAAATTAAGCATTATTTCCTGGTACCATTTATCCGGTTCACATTCCAAGGAAGTAGGCCATGAACTTGATAACAGATTGCTTCCCCTTTCTACAATTAACACCGGGTTTCCAACCAATTGAGATAATGCTTGGCAAACACTAGGAACACCCCAACCAGCTAAAAATACCTCTAAAAGCTTATTATGGATTTCTTCGGATTTTTTCAGAAGGTAAAGCTGATTATTAATTAAGATTTCCAGAATAGGAAGCATGAAATCCATATAAGGCACGTCTTTTGGTAACTCAATTAAAGGCATTCCAACTACATTGGCGTGTTCAATCATATCCTCGGGGACTTTGTCAAAATATTGTCCAGGCTTTATACCAAACGCTGTAACACCTTTTTGGGCTAACTCATAAATTAAGTTTTTTCGCAAATCTGGGTCATCTTTCAATGTTAAGCCTGCTGTGACAAGGAGTTCTCCTCCCTTCATCCATTTTGCTACCTGAGGGACCTCCATGATGTTTACGATAGTAATAACGTTATCTAATCCTTGATGTCCACCTACTACTTTTGCTTGTTTCAAAGAACCAATTTCTAATGCTTGCCGTACAGTTATACCCATCTTATCGCTCCTCAAAACTAGGCAATTATTTGCCTGCAATTATTTTTGCAATGCTTCCAAAGCAAATTTCAAAGCAATTTGATTGCTGGTAATCACTGGCATCCCAAGCTTTTCTTGCAACTTTTCATAAACATCCATAGCTCTAAAATTAGTGCAAGATAAAAATACACCATCCATTGCTAATCCATGCACCTTTTCCATGGTAAATTTAAGAATGTCGTTAGGTTCAACCATCCCTATGGAGTGATTATGGTCTATACCCAATCCATGAATAGCCTCCACAGATACTCCATCTGCTTCTAGGCTGGCCTTGATCCTCTGGTTAAGTGCCTCAATATAAGGTGTGATTACTGCAATTTTCTGAAGCTTCAACTTTTCCAACATTTGGCGTACACTAGCAATAACGCTAATACTTTGGCAACCGGCAACTTGAGTAATTTTTGCACATAGCTCTTCGTCATAAGCATTACCCCTCAGAGCCCCAGCTGAGGTACAGCCGAAAACAATGGCATCTGGCATTACAGTAGCTAAGTCGCTTAGTGCTTTTGGAAAATGCACATCCAACATTTCTTCCTCACCAGCTACAGTTGTATCATAGAGGTACATACGAGCTACATGCAATGTCATATCTGGGGGTAAATTACGGTAGAAATCGACTTCCATTACACTATTAGAAGAAGGTACGATTAAACCAAGTCTTTTTCTTTCTGCCAACACATTCACCTTCCAAACAAATTATTTTGTTATATTATCATAATGCTATATTCGTTACTTTAGTCAATATTCCTTTGTTTTATTGATACATTAAAGTTCTTTATTGATTGTACCAATGAAACAGTTTACTGCTTCATTGCTTTACTCGATAGTTAAATGGTATTAATATTTGCTGTACTTTTTGTAGCGAGGAAGCTGCTATCCATCTATGACAGATGCATAAAAACCTACCATTTTTAACAAATGGTAGGTTGGCGGGGAAATAAATACAGCACCAAGAATAAGTGCCTTCAGTGCTGTAATATATTGCTAAAGATATTCACTTAAAATTTCTCTAATTACCTTAGTTCTTTAATCATTTTATCGTACTTTTCAATTTTTGCAAACTCTTCTTCCCAGAAATTCATACTTCTCATGGAGTCAATATATTCTTTTGAGTAACCAAATGGCAACCAATCTTTTTCTTTTTGCTTAAATAGTTGTTCTTTATTGTCTGATCTGCGGAAATCGTAAATGTTTTCTTCGTCTGCCTTTAAGAAAATATCATTAAACCATCTTTCTAAAACCATTCCTTCGTATTCAAGATACCTTTCCTTTAACTCCTCTATTACTGATGGATAACGGTCAAAACCATCTGTTGCAATTGTAACCACATTGTCATCAGGTCCTAATCTTAGATGTTTTGCCATTTTAATTGCACCTAAGATATTACAGATAGATGAGACACCTAACTTTCCAAGCAGGTTCTTGGCAGCGACTTGGGAAACTCCGGCCTTGACAAGAACATCCTGACCATCTTCAATAATTTTTAGGCCTCTAACACAATCATCATCCTTGATTAGTGTTACAAAGTCT
>LOER01000020.1 GCA_001515945.1 Desulfitibacter sp. BRH_c19 | reverse complement strand
TGTTAAAAATGGATTTATAAAGGTTGAAAAACCTTCTAATTTAGAAAGATTAATTGAAATAACTGAAGAGAGTAAAGAATTATTAAAGCAGATCTTAGATCAAACCGAAATTTCAGTTGAAGACCAAAAAGCACAAAGTCAGCTGTTAATGGAATTAAAAGAAGCATTATATGATAAAGATGATTCCAAAGCTAGAAAGATTCTTAAAGAATCTCTTGATATAGGGAAACAGGTGGCCATTCCATTATTGCTTGAATATATTAAGGGATTTGCAAAAGGATAAAGAGCTAAAAAAGACTATATGTAATTTTTTTGTGAATGAATATTAAGTGTGACATCATATAACAGAGTTTTACCGCAAGGGTGCGGTGTAGACAAGCTCTGGGGCAAGCCGCACCACATACCCTCTGTCACAAAGCTTGCAATATATAAGGTGAAATGAATGAGCAAGCTTTGCGTCAGCCCTGCGGGACGGATACGTCGGTAACACTCGGAACGTTGTGCGAAAGACTAATACGAGAGGATTATGATGATTATGAGATGTTTATTAATAGCTATGATAACTTTTATGGTCACTGCTTGTGCTTCCTTTAAAAAAACATCTGATGTTGGAAGCCGCGTTCTCTTATCAGAACAGGGTGTTCCATATAAGTACATGTTTTGTGAAAATAGCAGACTGAATTATTTGATTACTTACCCCAAAGAATATGACCCTGAAAAAAAATATCCCATGATTTTATTTCTTCACAGTATGGCCGAAAGAGGAAATGAATTACAAAAACTCATTAGAAATGATGAAGGGCAAGGTAACGGTCTTGCGAAATATGCACTTGAAAATAAATTACCTCAATTTATTACGATATCGCCTTTGTGTCCTGATGGAATTTATTGGTCATTCTTAACAAAAAGATTAAATAAACTTTTTGTCACTATCACAAATAATGAAAGTATTGATATTGAGAAAATTTATTTAACTGGGGTTAGTATGGGAGGTATGGGAACTTGGTCTTTTGCCATGGATTACCCCCAGTGGTTTGCTGGAATTGCTCCGATAAGTGGCGGTATTTATAAACCTTTCATGAGTGATAATATACAGAAAATAATTAATATTCCAATATGGGTATTCCATGATAAATTTGACAATGAAATACCTATTGAGAAAACTGTAGGAATTCTGAAGAAACTAGAAGAAGCTAAAGCTGAAGTGAATATAACAATATATGAAAAAGGTGAACACAACCTAAACAACATCGTTTTTGAAGAAGGAGCATTGTTTGATTGGTTTTTATCATGCAGAAAGTAGTCCATCGCACAACAGCGGGTATACAAAATGCCTGCCGCAGGCGCAACACAGGACTTCGCATACCCGCGGAACGTTATCTGCAACCCTAGCAATTTTTACTTTATTAAGGACAATATGCAAGCTTCGATTAATTAAAAGTATATATCTTTGGCTTCGGTTTGTCTTAGAACAATGTATGATTCTGTTTTTCTCAGATAATATTCGTGGTCGTATAAGGAAGTTATATAAACATGATTTGAGAGGAGAAAAGCAAAATGAATGTATGGATAAAAGAGCTGCTTAAGAATTTGGATAAGAATCTTGATGAGACTAAGAAAACTGAAATTATGGAAGCATGCGGTGAGAAATGCCCATTCACTCATCTCACTGATGAAAGGTTATTAGATATTAAGAAGGAATCTAAAGATGAGGTTGAATTTATAAAACAATTATCTCAGAAATGGCGAGTTAAAATTGAAGGTAATAATATATATGTTGTCTTTGATAAATGCTACTGTCCATTAATTAACGAAGATGTTAATGAAGCTTCGAAAACTCTTTGCTATTGTACACAAGGAAATATTAAAAAGAAATTTAGACTTGGCTTAGGTAGAGATGTAAAAGTTTTTATGGAGAAAACCATTCTTGCTGGAGATAGTGAATGCCGTTTTAAAGTATTAGTTTAATTGGCCATCAGCTTTTGATCCAAATGTGTTTGACCCGGATTGAATTTTTGGGCTTTGTTAGGGTATTTCCGACGGGCAGCAGATAACAGTGAATTCCCAAAATCTGAGAGAATATGCAAGTAGTAACCAGACTTCGGGAATTCACGGGACGATAGGACGGAAATTGCTCGCTGCGCTCACAATTCCGTCCTATCGTGGCGCGGGTTACACCCGCTGATAGGCGGGTTCGCGCTAAAGCGCTCCCAACATCGCCTATCAGCAGGTTTGCAAAATTGCTTTTCCGGACAAGAAAACCCTTGTCCTCCAAAGCAACTTCGCAAACCCGCGCCACGTTATATAAAATCGCGCGCGAGACCGCCGCGTCCTGCGGCGGATGGAATAAGAATTATTTCTGTTAATTGGAGGTGTGTGATGCGATTTGCAAGAAGCATTTTTATTGTTTTAGTAGTTTTAATTATTACTACAACATCATGTGGAAAGCATGAAATAATTAACTGGGAAGATGATCAATCTTCTTTAGAGACAGAGACTATTAATCAAGATAGCTTTGATTATGGAGATGAACTTACTTTTTATTTGAATGACGAAAAAGTCAATAATAATCCAACTGCTATAACCGTTGTCGAAAAATATCTTATAGCAATGAGGGAAAACGATTATGATACTTGGTTATCGACTCTTACACGTGAAAAACAAAGAGGATTTTCGAGAGAGATGAATGGGGATTTTGGTGTTATAAGTTTGAAGATTTTAGATATTCATTATGAAAGTGACACAGGCTATAAGCACAGTATATTAAAAAGTGAAAAAGCTAATGAAATAGGTCTAACGGCTGATAATATAGCCGTAGTCTATGCTCTTCATGACGTTAAGTATGATAATACAAAGGTTCCTACACAAAGTGGTGAAATTGAATGGCGTTTTGATTTAATTAGGAAAGACAACAAATCTCCATGGTATATTCAAGGATGGGGATATGGATATGGGGGAATTTGATTAAGGGGCCGACGTCCTGTCGGCCTCCAAGTCTGGGGGCGCGCGACTTTACATAACAGCCGGTTCCCGCCACTTAGAGGATGATGCATGCGGTCAGGGCGCGGCGGGAACCGGCAAGACGTTATATAAAATCGCGCGCGGGAGCCGCCGCGTCCTGCGGCGGATATCATTTTTTGGAGGAATGATAATGGGTGCATGGGGAACCGGAATATCTTCTAATGATGAATATATGGACATTTATTCAGAAATAATGGACGAATTTAATAAGGGTGTCCCTATTCAGACTGTAATTGATGACATTTTAAATAAGTATGAATCTGAATTTGAAGGTGATTGCAATTCATTACATAATCTTTACTTTGCATCAGCATTTTCAAGTTGGGAATGCGGTTATTATTATGAAGAACTTTATAATAGATTGAAGGAAATAATAACTTCAGGCAGTGATATTGAATGCTGGCGTGAGCTTCAAGGAGGAGTCATCTCCCCCTTGCTGGCAAATTATATTTACATGTACTGGATAAAATGTGGACGACAGAGTTAAAAGGATATGGGGATCTATATAGATATGCAGATGATGTCTGTTTAGTATGCAGGACGGAACATCAGGCAGAAAGAGCCCTAGAAGAAGTAGAAAAGCTAATGTGTCGCCTAAAGCTCACTCTACACCCGAAAAAAACAAAAATAGTAGACCTAAACCAGGAAGGTTTTGACTTTTTAGGTTACCACTTTTGTAAAATGAAATCCAAAAATAGTGGAAAAATTGTACCGTATGCATGGCCAAACAATAAGGCAATGAAGAAAATAAGAGAAGCAATTCGAGAGCAGACATCACGTAAAAACCTACCTAAGAACATAAAAGACGTAACGGATATTCTCAATCCAATAATACGGGGATGGAGAAATTATTTCTGCATGGGTAACGCAATAAAGAAACTCCAGGCTCTTGACCGGTATGTAAGATTAAAACTATTAAGGATGGCATACAAGAAGAGAAAGTGGAAAGAGAAAACCAAAATCAAAGAACTGTTTGAAAAATGGGTATCTACTAACAAACTCGAATACTTCTATCAAAGAGGTATATGTGGAACATAACCTTGAATGCACTAGGAAGAATGTTGTCGGAAAGCCCGGTGCGGGAGAACCGCACGCCGGGTTTGAAGTGGCGGGGGCTGGAAACGGGCTGTATAAGTACCGCGCCAGACCTCGACCCTACCTAAATCTGAGAGAATATGCAAGTAGTAACCAGACTTCGGGAATTCACGGGACGTTATCCGAAACCGTACGCATAAGGCCGCGCGTCCATGCGCGGATTTGAGATTAGTGGTGACTATTTCGTAGAAAATGTTAGAATATAAATTGTTTGTATTATACTTAGATAACAAGAATTTGACGTAGGGGGCAAGTTATGGGAATCACTGTCAGAGAATTTACAAGCGAAGATTTACCAGCTATGGTCATGATTTGGAACGATATCGTTGAAGATGGAATTGCTTTTCCTCAAATAGAGCTTCTTGATGAAAAAAGTGGAATAGATTTTTTTAATAGTCAATCATTTACAGGAGTGGCAATTGAGGACGAGACGGGTAAAATGGTCGGGCTGTATATCCTGCACCCAAACAATGTGGGAAGATGTGGGCATATTTCTAACGCAAGCTATGCTGTGAAGAGCGATGAACGTGGGAAAAAAATCGGCGAAATTTTGGTTTTGCACTGTATTGCAAAGGCAAAGGAAATTGGCTTTAAAATACTGCAATTCAACGCTGTAGTAATCTCAAATACTGCAGGGCTTCGGTTGTATAAAAAGCTAGGCTTTGTTCAGCTTGGGGTTATCCCTGAGGGATTTCTAATGAAGGACGGAAGTTATCAGGATATTATTCCCCATTATTATATGTTGTAAACAGACATGATCAACTGTATATAACACACTCGTATAATTAGAAATCTCTAGTAAGATATAAATGATGCGAAGGCTTAAGGGGCCGCCTTCCTTGGCGGCCTCTGAATCTGGGGGCGTACGGTATCGGATAACAAGGTGTTACCGTAACTTAGCCAATATGAAAGTAGTATGACGCTACGGTAACACCCAGACGTTATATAACATGGGAGGCAAAGCCGCCGCGTCCTGCGGCGGATTATGTGAAAGTGTTTTTAGAGCTTTCGTTATTACGTGAAAGAGGATGGTTATATGTTTAATGAAATTTGCATATATGAAGTAAAACTTGACAAGCAAGATGAAGTCGAAGCACTAATGAAAGAAGTAGCTGAATTTTACAAAGAACAGCAAGGTGTTATTGATGTAAAATACATCAAAAGAACCCATAGGCAGAAAGACTTCAATGCAGTAAAATCAGGCGAACCACCAGTTCCGTTGACACGCTATGTTGGTAAGGTTACTTATATACTGTATTGGGTAGTTGAAAATGAAGAAGTACATGCAAAGGTTTCCAAACTTGGACTTGAGAAGTTTTATAAAAGATGGAATCGCTGTTTGACAACCATGCCTAAAATCTTACTTGGAGAAAATATCGTGTAAAGCAAAGAGTATACAGTGATGAAAATTAATTCGCATCATTAATAATCATGTATTTAATAGGCGGAGCATTGTGGGATTTTAGGGGCCGACGTCCTGTCGGCCTCTGAGTTTAGGGGCCTCCCACGTTACATAACAAAGCATCTGCACAAGGGTGCGGATGAGCCAAGTCATGAAGAAAGGCTCCGGGAAAGAGCACGAAGTTTGCCGCACCACACCGTTTCGCCGGGTGACAAGCACCGCCAAGGAGAAGGGCTCCGAGGGTCCGGCTCAACGGCGTCGCAGATGCCCAACGATAGGACGGAAATTGCTCGCTGCGCTCACAATTCCGTCCTATCGTGGCGCGGGTTACACCCGCTGATAGGCGGGTTCGCGCTAAAGCGCTCCCAACATCGCCTATCAGCGGGTTTGCAAAATTGCTTTTCCGGACAAGAAAACCCTTGTCCTCCAAAGCAACTTCGCAAACCCGCGCCACGTTATACGCCATTTCCGGCGATTTTAGAGGGGGGTAAGATGATGACTAAAGAAGAAAAGTTAACTGCATTAGCAACTTTGTATGCTGAAGAAATGATTTATCCTTTGGAGTGCTATAAAAATAGTAGTATAGTGAGAATTTTTCAAAGAAGATATCCTAAAAATTATTACAGCCAGGATATTGAAGTTTTATTAAAAAATCAAAAGTATATTCGGGTACAAAGGGGTGCTGATTTGCCTTGGTGGGGAAGCAAGTATTTTGATGAAAAGCATAAAAGAATCATGATAATTTCAAATGATTCACTATCTCCAGATGCGGGCAGTATTGTATTTTATGCCTGCTTGATGCAAATTATTGACGAATACCAATATAGAGATTTTATTAGAGATTATAATTTGCCAAAATTTATTAGCTGGAAAAAATCAAAAGATCTTTTAAGTAGAATATCATCATTAGATAATATGTTTATAACTGATGCTTCAAAAGTTTACCGAAGGGGCTCATGGAATGATCGCGATTTTGATCACGAAAAGAGTAGACTTCTACTTAAAAGGGAGATCGAGATATGTAATCCTAACCTGGTTATATTACTGGGAGAACAGCCTCTTAAAGTTCTTGAGTTTAAACAGAAATATGCTAATGTTGTTGGGTCAGAAATTTTGAGCGCAGAAAGTAAGAAATTTATAGTTGCTCCTTTTCCAAGTAATGCAAATGCTCGTAATTATGAAGAGAGAGCTTACAATACTGAAAAATTAGTTAAGAGTATACTCGGAAACGGCGTATAACAAAGCATCTGCACAAGGGTGCGGATGAGCCAAGTCATGAAGAAAGGCTCTGGGAGAGAGCATGGTGTTTGCCGCACCACACCGTTTCGCCGGGTGGCAAGCACCGCCAGGAAGAAGGGCTTTGCGGGTCCGGCTCAGGGGCATCGGGAAGCCGAAACGTTATCCAAAACCGCTTAGCTTAATTATGAAATATAGTCAGAATGATTGATTTTATATCTGGTTTAAAGAGGTGAGAATAATGGATATTGTTGTTATGTTAGAAAATATCATTGAAGGACTAGAATTCCAAACTAGTGAAATGAGATCATTTTTAAACCTGAGAAGTGGAGAAGTAATAACAATAACAGATGAAGAGCTTAGGGCTGCCGAAGACGAAGAACCAATGGAGCAATTTCCTGAGTGGCAGCAAGATAATATTAGAATAGCTCAAGAGATATTAGAAGAAGAATACTATATTCCATTGCCATCCCAGTTTGAAATTAATGAATACAGCATAATGGAAGAATTTTGTTTGGATATAGAAGATGATAATCTTAGAGAAACCATGTATAGATCAATAAAGGGAAGTGGAGCTTTTAGAAGGTTTAAAAATTCAATAAGGAGATTTGCTATTGAGGAAAAATGGTATAAGTATCGTGATGAGGCAATTAAAGGAATTGCTATAGAATGGTGCGAAAGAAAAGGAATAACCTACAGATGATTATCAGAAAGAAAAAGAGAGTTGATGTTAATGGACAAGAAGAAAAAGGACCAGTTATGGGCAGAGGCAAAGAAAAAATGTTGTCTTAACCAAGAAACAATAAAAATGGCCAAAGAAATGGGATTAAATCCAATGAGCTTAATAAAAAACATTCCGAATAAGACACAGCAGTGGAAGGCACCCGTACATGTTTGGATTCAGGAAATGTACGAGAAACGCCAGGAAAAAGCCGCTAAGAAAGCATTGGGAAAAGCTACTCAAGATAAGCCAAAAGATTAATTGAAAGAGCAGAATAAGCAAGCTGGTCTCTACCGCGGCATCGGATAACACGAGCTTTCCCGCAAGGGGCGGTGGGGCAAGTTTTTGGGGCGAGCCGCCCACATGTCCTCTGTCACAAGACTTGCATTTGGAAATAGTAATTGGGGTAGGCAAGTCTTGCGCCAGCCCTATCGAGACGGACACGTCGGGAATGCCGGGAACGATAGGACGGAAATTGCTCGCTGCGCTCACAATTCCGTCCTATCGTGGCGCGGGTTACACCCGCTGATAGGCGGGTTCGCGCTAAAGCGCTCCCAACATCGCCTATCAGCAGGTTTGCAAAATTGCTTTTCCGGACAAGAAAACC
>LOER01000019.1 GCA_001515945.1 Desulfitibacter sp. BRH_c19 | reverse complement strand
TGATGTTCAATGCAGTACTTAACTATTTCAACTCTTTCATCGTAAGTAGTTGCCCGTCCTCTAGTCATGATTGGTATTCCTCCTGTTCCGGAAGGATTTAACTTCTCATAACCATTATACTTCAAAACCCAGTTACGCAACTGGCGAGTTGATTTAATACCATATTTCTTACATATAGCCATGTAGGACCCATCACCAGCCAGATAGTCCATGACAGCAGCATACTTCAATTCTGCTGAATAGGCAGTATTCTTAGGTGTAGTAAGCAGGCTACTTGGACCTAAGGATTGGTAATTTTGAAGCCACTGATGGATGGTTACACAGGCAACTCCTAGCTGTCTTGCCAAATGATTAAGCGAATCTTCTCCATGAAGATATTTTTCAATAGCTGCTATCTTTTCTGATCCTGATATTTTTGCTTTATGAGACATAAAAAAGCTCCTCCTTATAATAAACAGTTTTTATTATTTAAACTGTCTACCACAAGGGGAGCATATCATTATGGCTGGGGTTTTTTATTTATTATATTACTACAGAAATTTGATAAGTATTATTGAGCTAGATAATATAAATTATTAAGAAGTCACTTCTCCTATAAAATTGGAACCAGCCTGTAGATACATATGCGTTTGTAAGGTGCAGTAGTTTATCTTCATATTATTGCGAGTGATAATTCCTTTCTCAATTAATAATTCACCAATTGCTCTTGTCCTAATTAGATTTATTATCACAGTTTTTCCAACAGTAGCCGATATATATAGAAAGGAGGTGCAAAAAAGGCACCCCTTAAAATATTTTCGGATAACTCTGTGGTTTGGTACTATCTACTATGTCACATCATGTACAGATGATGTGTAAAAAGCAGGATATCTACATACAATATTCAAAACATTAGTTATTGTGGTGATAACCCTTGCTCTTAAATACTGCTTTCGGGTTTGTAATTCCTTGGATATTTGGTGTTTGGTTAGTTATAAAAAAAAAGAATATAGTCTTAATTATATTTCCATTGACAAGCGTTATTTCCTATACTGTTAATGCTTTTGGAATTCAAGTGGGTTTTTGGCAAATAGAACCTGTAGAACATAAAGGCTTTTCAGCATTGCCTTTAAATTTAGGTCTTTTTCCATTACTAGGATGCTTCCTAATCTATATAATTTCAAAGACAAAACTCAATGCATACATTTTTGCATTTGTATTTGCATTTGGGACCACTATGATAGAGTTTATAGGTGTTTTAAGTGGTAAAATAATATACGGAAATGGTTGGAATATATTCTATACGTATTTTTCATACCTGTTTCCGTACATATTAGTTTATTGGTATTATCTCACATTGAAAAAACTTAATATTTCTTAATTTCGGATTTTCTTATGATGCGTCACTAACATCTTAGGCAATATAAATTAAGATTACGAAGTTTCTAATTGAAAGTATCTAGATGAAATATATGCAACAAGTGCACCCCAAAGTATATAAACGATATATACATGAATTATGCTAGCTATATCCTGAGTTAACAGGCTTGGATTATGAAATAGTCTAGCTAAGACATAATATTGCAACATAGCATTAATAATTCCAATTGAAGCTCCTTTCATAATTGCATAATCTATACCAGCATATTTCAACAAAATAATTATGATGCTTGCAAAGGCAATTCCTGCAATAAAGTTGCCTAGAACGCCAAGCATTATCTCTGCAAAACCAACTTGGTACTTATTAGTTAAAATCCTGGCATGAAAGATACTTGGGTTTTGCTGTATAAGACCCAGAAAATAAAACGTCCAGCTTATTATCATTTGCACTATAGTAGCAATTGATCCAGAAATAATAATAACAGCAATAGTAATTTATTCTTGTTTTCAAAACCAATCATCCTTAAAGTTATTAGTTAATATCAAAATTGTTTTAACTATTTTATTTTAATTAATATTGTATAAGTATTCTGTTTTCTCTTACATTATTTTAATGAGATTTATATTCGGGGGGTATCGAAATCCAACCTTTTAGTTTGCCGTACGATCCTAGCTTTTCGACAATCTCTAATTCTTTCTTCGATGCCCTTTGAAATATATCAATTAATGTCTTATTCTGCATTTGCATACTATCTTGGACCTGCTGTGATACAAAGTTTTTCATCCCAGTATATATAACTCTAAACATTAACTCATCTCTTAAAATTTCAGTATTAGTAGTAGCATTAATAGATTTAGGAGGTCTAGGAGGTAACGGGATACCTAATTTGTCCATTTGGGTTTCCAAAATAGTAATTTCATTGTCCAAAACGTTCATCCCAACTGTTAAAAGGGCTTTAAAATCAAAATCATTAGCAAAGTTTTGAAAAATATCTGTAAGCTCTCTAATATCGTAGCGTTGAACAAGACGTTGCCATAGTCCAAAAATTTCGCCTGCATGAATTTTCTCTTTCGGTTGACCGCTTTTATCACCAAGTAAAGTTTCGAGTACCATAATTATCACACTCCTTTAAAAAAAAATAGTGATGCATTTATTATATCCTTGAAACTTTTATGTATTCAATAAAACTACTTAATAAACTTCATTTTCCACGCAGTTTTAGTTAATGGGTTTTACAGAAAGTTTATGTATTATTGGGAATATTGCTATGCAAACAAAACCCCAGCCAAGAAACTGGGGCTAATCCTAGGATCACTAGTATTCTTGATAAATAAGGAATAAGCATAATATCTTGATATTTAATTAACCTTTTTAATAGGAAACAGTCTAACTATAAGGAATCCAGCTAATGCACCCCAAAGAATATGGCTTGGAAAAGATATTGTTACAGAGGCTACACCCAATTCAGGCAAACCTTCTTGTAAAGATATAGTTGCAAAAAAATTTCTAACCACTATCCAAATGAAAAAGCCATAAAAACTTCCTATTATTAAATAGTGATTTCTTCCGACAAGGAGATACGTCAGCCCTAAACCCACACCAAGTACACTTCCCCAAAGAATATGTGTAGCCATGGCAAAGGCTAGATGCCAAAAATCTAAAAGGAATGTCGTAGTCCTAAAGATAACAGCTCCAGCATCCATTAAATTGAACCAAGTTGAGTAACCAGCGTAATAGAATATTGCTGATAGGATAGTTTTTGCTACAGAAGAAACTCCGCCACTAAATGCACTAATCAAAACTAAGCGATTAAAAGCATTACTCTTATCCCATATCAAACTTTTGCTTTTTTCTTCTCTACTTCTAGACAAATTTCTTGCCCCCTTAAATGGTGGTCTAGTATCCAATAATAATTGGATGGAAGTCTCCTAACATTAAAAAGTAAGAAACTTTCTACCAACGTCTCAAGATTACCTTATAACAAACTAGATGTTAGGCAATAAAACTAATTTATATGGCTCTTATTTGGATATCATACACAAAACGTAATTTTAAAACAAAGAAGTTGGGCAAGTTAGTCCGCTGTTTCTAAAGAACCTCTCTTATCTAGCCAGCGAAGTGTTTGTGCCATTAATAAACCCCAAATGAGTCCCCCTGTGTGATTAGATAAAACGGTTTCTATACTTGTATTAGAAATATGAGGTGTTTGTAAAATAGTTGGGATTATACTTTGGCAAAAAAATACTTGAAGCTATTTTAGGATCATCTAACTTGCCAAGTCCCATTTTTATTAAGGAAAAGGCTGTTGCTTTTTATCAATGTTCCAATCAGACCACTTACACTTTTGAATGTCGGTCTATCTTTTATTTTCTTAAGTACCATACGTAAAAATTATGTTGTTCTATTATGATACCCATATAATGTATTACCTATGGTAGAATTATTTTAGAAGAACCTACCAATTAAGGAGCAAAATACCTATAAAATTGTGCATTAGAATATCTCTTTCAAATTGAATTGAGATTTTTTTGGGAAACTAAGACTTTGGTCTAAATATAAAGTTTTGCAAGAAGTATCGTCTGAAGCGATTATCATATCATCATGTGTTCTTTTACGTTAATACCTCCTCAACTAATTGGAATCAAAAAATAAATTATGCTCCTTGAAGCAAATGAATGAGATAAGGACTAATAGAGAGCAAATGCTAAAAATAGATACAAGAATTTACTATAGACAAGCAAAATGAAATTTGCGCATGTGCGTGTGGGCGGGTATACTATTGATATTCATTATCAATGATAATGAATATCAATAGTATTTACATATTTAAAGGGGAGGAGATGTTTATAGGGTCACAAAGGAGTTTTAAGGCAAAATTTTTTTACAGTTACATTGAGAATAATTATCATTGTTTTATAAATAAAAGGAGGAGCTACATTGCTTAAACAAAAAAAGTTTGGAATTTTAATGGTTATTACTATTATAATATTAGGTTTATTAGTAGGATGCGGGGACAAGTCAAGTACTTTAGAAACTCCACAAGGCAGCGAAGAAGTAAACCTTTTCACAACTAGGCACTATGATACCGATCAAATGTTATTGGATTTATTTGAAGCTCAAACAGGAATTAAAGTAAATGTGGTTAACGCTGGTGCAGATGAACTTTTAGAAAGAATTGAACTTGAGGGTGAAGATACAGTAGCAGATTTGTTGATAACAGCTGATGCGGGCAGATTATTTACTGCTAAAGACCGGGATTTGCTGCAACCTGTTTCTAGTGAAACACTATTTACTAATATTCCTGAAAATCTTCGAGACCGAGATAACATGTGGTTCGCTTTAACTAAAAGAGCTCGTGTCTTAGTATATGCTCCTGACAGAGTAGACCCTTCAGAACTCTCTACTTACGAAGCTTTAATAGAGCCAGAGTGGAAGGGTAGAGTAGTTGCAAGAACTTCTAATAATGTTTATAACCAATCACTAATGGCTTCTTTTATTGAATTATGGGGTGAAGAAAAAGCGCAAGAATGGGCAGAAGGATTAAAAGAAAACTTAGCTAGAGAACCTCAAGGAAATGATAGAGATCAAGCTAAAGCTGTTGCTGCAGGAGAGGCTGATGTAGCAATTATGAATACGTACTACATTGGTAGAATGTTGCAATCTGCTGACCCTGAAGAAATAAAGGTAGCTAGTAACGTAGCAATTTTCTTCCCTAATCAAGACACAGATGGAACTCATATTAACATTAGTGGTATTGCACTTACAAAGCATGCTAAGAACCCAGAAAATGCAATTAAGTTGATGGAGTTTTTATCTAAAGAGGGAGCGCAAAAGCTATTTGCTGAAGCTAATAGTGAATTTCCTGCTAACCCTAATGTAGAATGGAGTAGTTGGTTGCAAGGATTAGGAGATTTTAAAGAACAAGATATTAACCTTACAGCCCTAGGAGACAATCATAGTAAAGCTATAATGGTATGGGATAGGGCTGGTTTTAAATAAAAAAAGCAGCATAAAATGCTGCTTTTTTCCAACTACTTGAGAAATAATTAAAATCATATGTGGGTTTAATGGATTAAAAGGAAGTGACTTAAATGATTAAAGTCAGACAGTTGAAAACAAATGTGAATATATGGAGCATTCTAAGTTTAGTATTTATACTTTTGATAATACTACCAACTTTGAACATTTTTATTAATATTTTTAATGAGCCGAGCGAATATTGGGCACATATAAAAGAATATTTGTTATTGGATTATATAGTTAATACAGTAACGTTAATAACATTTGGTGGATTATTTACAATTATTATTGGTACCAGTTTAGCGTGGCTTGTAACAGCTTTTAAATTTCCGTTAAGTGGCTTTTATAAGTGGGCTTTGATTTTACCTCTTGCTATACCACCATATATAGCTGCCTTTACTTATCATGGGCTTCTCAACTATACTGGCGTAATTCAAACTTTCATGAGAAATTCGTTAGATATCCAGGTGAGTCAAAAATATTTTAATATCATGTCCACTCAAGGTGCTATTTTTATATTTACTATGGTGTTGTTTCCTTACGTATTTGCAATAGTAAGAGCATTTCTAACTAAGCAATCAGCAGATTTGATTGAAAATGCAAGAGTTCTTGGGAAGAATCCACTAGAAATCTTTATTAAAGTTGTGTTTCCTATATCGAGAGTTGCTATTATAGGTGGTGTTAGTCTAGTAATTTTAGAAATCTTAAATGATTATGGTTTAGTTAATTATTTTGGTATTTCAACTTTTAGCGTAGCTATATTTAGGACTTGGTTTGGGTTATCAGATCTTGATTCAGCTGTTAGACTTGCAGCTATTCTAATGACTTTAGTTTTAGTTATTCTACTAGTGGAGAAAGTAGTTAGAGGGAGAAAAAGATTTAGCTATTCTACTTCAAAAGTGAGACCGATTTCCCCTATACAACTTAAAGGAGCTAAGGGACTTTTAGCATTTGGGTATTGCTTTACTATATTTAGCTTTGGTTTTTTAATTCCAACTTTGCAATTAATATACTGGGCGTATTTAACTTATAAAAATATATTAGATGTAAAATTCTTTGAGTATTTGTTTAACTCAATTTTAGTCGCTTCGGTAGCTTCTGTAATAATAATTATCGTTGCACTAATAATTGCTAATTATTGTAGAATAAAAGAAAATATTATTACTAAAGCTTACACAAAAATAACAACATTGGGTTATTCGATTCCTGGAGCGGTTATAGCGGTGGCAGTAATGATTTTCTTTATAAACTTAGATAAAAGCTTGTATGGGGTTTATCAAATGATATTGCCTAGTGCAGGTAAACTAGTGTTAACCACTAGTTTGGCTATGTTGGTTTTTGCCTATGTTATTCGGTTTTTAGCTATAGGTTATAATTCTATTGAATCAGGATTTGAAAAGATAGGCAAAAGTTATTTTGAGGCATCCAGAATGCTGGGGATGAGTGTTACTAAGACGTTCTTTAAAGTTGATATTAAAATGTTAAAACCAGCAATCTTTAGTGGATTTATTTTGGTTTTTGTGGATATTTTAAAAGAATTACCTCTGACTATGATTTTAAGACCCTTTAATTTTCATACTTTGGCAACCAAGGCTTATCAATATGCTAATGATGAAATGATACATGAAGCAGCTATTGCTTCATTAATTATAATATTCACCAGTACGGTTTTAATCTTTTTTTTAAACAGAGCACTAGTTAAGGAGGGAAAGTAAATGTATGTAAAAATTAAAGGCTTGAACTTTAAATATAAAAATGCAAAAGAAGAAACTATAATTGATTTTGATTTTAATATAGAAAAAGGTGAAGTAATCTCAATTTTTGGTCAGAGTGGATGTGGTAAGAGTACCATTCTCAGATTACTTGCAGGTCTTGAGATTCCTAAAACTGGTCTGATAGTAATTAATAATAATGTAATGGTTGATGATAATACTTTTATACTACCAGAAAAAAGGGGAGTCGGGATGGTCTTTCAGGATTATGCATTATTTCCCCACATGACTGTTGAAGGCAATGTGAAGTTTGGGTTAAAAAATATGACTAGTAAAGAAAAAGGTAAAAGGTCAGAAGAAGTATTAGAGTTGGTGGGTTTAAAGGATTATAAAAAAAGATATCCCCATGAAATAAGTGGAGGCCAGCAGCAAAGGGTTGCTATAGCCAGGGCTATAGCACCTAAGCCGTCGCTTCTACTATTAGATGAACCTTTTAGTAACTTGGATGCAGATTTACACTCTAAAATACGAGGTGATCTTAAAGAAATACTTGAACAAGCTGGCATAACATCCATATTTGTAACTCATGACAAAGAAGACTCGATAGCCATTGCAGATAGGGTAGTTGTTTTGAAAAAGGGTAGAATTATTAAAACGGGAAATCCGAGAGAAATCTTTCATTCTAATTCTGTTCTCCATGGACTAAAGCCTATTTTACTTCCCCTTTGATAACACATCAAAGAGGGAGGTATTTTTATGCACCTAGTAAATATGACTTTCAAAATTATCAAACTAACATCTTATAATTTTTTACTTTATTGAGTTCTGGGTTATTAAAGCAGTAATAGAAAAATTATAGAATATAGTCTTGACATAGTATAAACAAAAAAGTACGATAAACCAAGACAGGACCGACGGTCGGTCTTTGGGAGGTGAGTAGTATGACATTAAAAGGCAGAATAATTAATTCAGCATATGAATTATTCTCCACTAAAGGATATGAAAAAACAACAATTGAAGCAATAATTAAAAAAGCGCAGTGTGCAAAGGGTGGTTTTTACCATCACTTTAAGTCAAAAGAACAAATTCTTGAAGTGATTGTATCTAATTATATCGATGATATATCAAAGGATTTTAAGAACATTGTCTTAAGTGATGATTCATTTTCTCATAAATTTAATGCAATATTCATGGGGATTAGTCAGTATAAATTGAAGCAATTAAAAGAATGGTCAAAGGTAAATAATGTATTTTCTTTTGTAGGGAACGAAACGATTTTGAGACAATTAGAGAAACAATTTAAAATAGTTACAACTAATGCATACTTTGAAATAATTAGCGATGGTAAAGAAAATGGAACCATTGATGTTGAGCATCCAGAAATATTAGCGGAGTTGTGTACTAGAGAAATATTATGGATTTATGAAGCAGCAGGCAAACTAATTCATTCAGACGATATCAAGGAGTATGAAATGTATGAAAAATTATTAGATTTCATAGAGGGAATAATTAGTCATTCACTCGGATTGCCAAAAGGTGAAGTGAAGTTTAAAGAGATAGCTTTATCATATCTTCAGAATCTTAGAGAATACTTTTTGGGAATTAAGGAGGAATTGAGATGATAAAGTGGTTTAGTGAGATTAATGAAAATGATTTTAACCTAGTTGGTGGGAAAGGTTATAATTTAAGTAAAATGTTTAACTACGGCATAATAGTACCTAACGGATTTGTAGTGACTTCAGTTGCGTATGATGTCTATATCAAGAAAAATCAACTCAAACAAAAGATCGATCATATTTTAAATATTGATATTTCAAGTGTAGAGAAGTCACAAGAAATAAAAGCATTGTTTAATCTTGAAACCTTTCCAACTGAGTTAAAACAGCAGATTATCTCTGAGATGAAAAAAATAGATAGTGGACGTGTTGCTGTTAGAAGCAGTTCAACCGTAGAAGACTTACCAGGTATGAGCTTTGCTGGTCAGTATAACAGTTACTTAAATGTAAGAGCATCTGATTTAATAGGAAAGGTGATGTTATCCTGGCAATCCTTATGGAATGAACGAGCAATAGAATATAGAGCAACGTACAAAGCAACTACTGAGTTTTCCCACGGAGTTGTTATTCAAGAAATGATAAATTCTAAGCTAGCAGGAGTTGTTTTTTCAGCTAATCCTATCAATGGCAGACGAAATGAAATTTTCATTAACGCATCATATGGTCTTGGTGAAGCCATTGTTAGTGGTCGAGTAAATCCTGATCAATATACTGTAGACAAAGAAAGTGGTAAGGTATTTAAGGAAGAAATTGCATTAAAGGAAATATTATGTCAGTACTCGGATTATGGCATTGAATATGTTCCTGTTGTTGAACCAAGTAAGTCAATAAGCTCTTTAAATGAAAAACATATAGGAGCTATTGTGGAAGCAACTAATAAAATTGAAAATTATTATGGCACACCTCAAGATATAGAATTTGCATTTGATGGTAATGATGAATTATTTGTTGTTCAATCAAGAGATATTACAACATTATTTCCTATAGACACCTTTGAACAAGATGGGAAACTAAGAGCTTATCTTTCAGCAGGAACGGTATTGCTGGGCATGAAAGAGCCATTTACGCCTTTAGGTTTTGATATGTTCAGTCAAATGTTTCCTACTATTATTAATTTAATGACAATACAAAAGAATCCGATTGATAATAGTTTTGTTAAATATGATGGATGTAGAATTTATGTTGATATAACCTACATGTTATCAAGCAAGTTTGTTTCTAAGCAGTTTGCCAATGCATTTTCAGGAAATGATCTACCACTAAAAGATGTAATGATCAACATAATTGATGAGCATGGGAAAACATTTAGAAATCAAGGAATAAAGTTTAGAATTCCATGGGGAGCTTTCAAATATGCCTTAGGTATGGTTGGAAATATGAAACGAATTAAGAAGATTCCAAACGAGCAACGCTATGATGCTATGATGCAAGTTGGAGAAGAGGTTTACCAGAAATGGCTCCAGATATCAAAGAACCTTGAAACATTAACTGACAAAATTAACTTTATCAAACAATGTATGGCTGAAGCATTCATATTGTCACAGAGGCAAGCACTTTATTGTACAGAAATAAATGATATTGTAAAGATAAAAAAGATAATGAAAAAAATGTATGGAGATCGATTTAACATGGAACATCTCATCCATTCCTTACCAAGATGTGTTACGCAAGAATTGACGATTAAGATGAATCTTGCGGCAAAATACTTTGATGAGAACAATATTGAACCTACAGCTGATCATCCACAAGTAAAGGATATTCTTAAAAAATTTGGACATAGATCTAACATGGAATTGGATTTTGGAACTTTACGATGGGCAGAGGAACCAAAATTCATCATCAATCAAATTAAATCTTATATGGTTGATAAGATGTTTGAAAGAAACTTGGCTGATATTACTGAAAAGGCAAAAAAAGCTGAAGCATTAATTGAGGAAATCTACCAAACAGTTAAAAGTGATCAAGGAGAGAAGAAAGCTTACAAATTAAAAAAGCGTATGATCAATTACCGCATAGCAGCAGGTATGAGAGAGTATCCCAAATTTGATATTGTCAGGGTTATGTGTATTGCTAGAAGTGTCATACTTGAGATTGGAGAAGAGTTTGTACAAGAGGGGCTCATAGATGATAAATATGATATCTTCTTCTTATTTAAAGAAGATATTTTGAAGAAAGAAAACTTGAAAGAGAAGATAGAAATAAATAAAGCCAACTATCAAAAGGAAATGGGAAGAACAAGTATCCCGAGAATTGTTCTAAATACTGGTGAGACATACTATTCCGCTCAAAAAATTGACCCTAAAAGCAAAGTGATTCAAGGTATGCCATTATCACCAGGAATTTATGAAGGGACTATAAGAGTGGTATTTGATCCACTTAACACAAAACTCCAAGAAGGTGAAATAATGGTTACTGAAAGTACAAACCCATCCTGGACACCACTTTTTGCAACTGCAAAAGGACTGATTATGGAATATGGTGGACCAGTTAGTCACGGAGGTATTGTAGCTAGAGAATATGGCATTCCTGCAGTTGTAGGTATTCCATCCGCTTCTAGTATCTTAAAGGATGGTCAGAGAGTAAAGATTAATGGAGAGACAGGTGTTGTTGAAATTCTATGATATCGTTTTGTACTAGAAGACACAGCTATGCTGACCTTATTCAGTTGAAAAAAGAGATTGTTTAATATGATGCATCTCAAAAACAATAAAAAAAAGATCAAATGTAAATATCCCTGTAATTTTCACAGGGATTTTATTTGTGATACAGGCGATCTTATCTGCGCTTTTTAACGCAATCTTTCTAGATCATCTCGAATGTCTAGCTCAACCACTTATACTTTACCACCCATAACTCAAAAGAGCAGCACCTGGTCCATGTTAGCTGTGAGTTTTTTTAGTAGGCCCAGGAGATGCTTTTTTGGAACATGAAATAAATCCAATAATAAAGAATTGGTTGAACATTTGATAAAAGTTCGTAACAACTCTAAATCTTACGGTCAACAACCGTAGACTTTTAATGGGAATATCTGGAGGACTACCTCTAACTTTTTATTTTATATAACATAAAATATTGTATTGACAAAATACGTTATAACATATAATATAATTATGTAAAATAAAGTTAAGGGAATGATTGGGTATGAAAATAATTCTTAGAAAAAGAGATAGCGTTGTCAGTATTGTACTATTTATTTTTAATATTTTTAGTGAGCATACTAGTTGCTATTCCATTAAGCTAGACCATTTAATTAAATGCATGAGTTTTTTTGAGAAGAATGAGACAGCTACCAGAATGGGACTTTCCAGAATGGTCAAATCTGATATTCTTATTAATAAGAAAGTTAATAATGATGTGTATTATGAATTAACTCATTTAGGAAAAGAAAACATTAATCTGTGGAACTTAGGGGTTTCCCGATTTTTTAAGAGATATTCTCTACGAAATAAACCTTGGAACAAAAAGTGGTATATGGTAGCTTTATTAAACTTTGTTCGTTCGGAAAGTCAGTGTACTATTGACGAATTAACTGAAATAGGATTTAGAGAGCTTACTAGAGATTTATGGGTATCTCCTTATAGTATGAAAGAAGAGGTCAATGAATTATTAAATGGCAAGCATGAGTTTCTTCAGATCTCAGGAGAAATAAGTTTAGATTCTGAAAATCAAGAAGCTTTAGAGAATACATTCCGAATTGAATCGTTGAAAAAACAGTATGCTGAATTTCTTATTCTAAGTAATAGGACTAAAAATAAAATGTCTAAAGCTATCAATAAGGGAGAGCACCTTCCCTTGTTATTTGAGCTTGGATGGAATTTTTACGATATTGCAATAAATGACCCTGCTTTACCTGAGGACTTTTTTAATCAATGGTTAGGAGATAAAGCAATTGTGGAGATGAGAGCATTAAGAAGCTCACTTTACAGTAATGTAACAATGTTTTTTAGTGAATTAATTGCTAAATATTAATTTGGAGGTTTAGGGTTATGAAAAACATTTATTGGTTTAGATTTAATTGTAGTAAGGACCTATTTGCTGTTATCTTATCATGGGTCCTAGTGGTAGGTACTTTGTATACTGCCTTTCAAATATTTACTACAGAAATGGTTGCAGCTAATTTTATTACTTTTGGATTTGGAACTATCTTGCTCTGTGGTATTGGCTTGCCCATAGCTTATATAAAAATTATAAAGAGAAAAGGTTTAGAATTGTTGGGTATCTCAAAGAGGAACATAATATTGAGTATTATGCTTGGTAGTGTACTTGCAATTGGTCAATATTCCCAAACTCTGGCAAAGGTCACATTACCTGATATACAACATTTAGTTCCATTAGTAACCATGGTATTAGCAGTAGGCTTATTTGAAAGTATTTTCTTCAGAGGTTGGATGCAGCAGAGATTTGAAGCTGCCTTTGGTTTGGTGCCAAGCATTATAATAGCATCAATATTATATTCCTTTTACCATATTGGCTATGGAATGACTTGGTTAGAAATGTATCAGTTGTTTTATGTAGGTATTTTCTATGCAGTAGTTTTTAGGCTTACTAATAATATTTTTATACTTTATCCATTTCTAATACCTACTGGTGCATTATACACAAATATTAAGGAAGGTTTAATATTACCTTTTGAAGCTTCATACGGCTTTTTAATTGTAATTGCTCTCTCAATATTAACAATCATTTTCTTTCATAAACTTAAAGACAAAGATTTTCTTTATAAAAAAGGAGGTTTTAAAAATGTATAAACTTATTATTTATCTTTTATTATCTTTAGTTTCTATAATATCCATTATAGTTTTATTAATCACTATAAAATTTTATAGGGATAAAAATTTTGAGAAAAAATTCCTGGCTACATATAAACCAAGCAGAATAGAAAATATCGGCAAAGTTAAGAATTTAAGCATTCTTCCGCTAATTGATTATTATTCCTCTAATGAAAAACTTGCTGCAGAATCAGGAGTTTCCTATTTAATTGAGGCTGATAATAAAAGAATATTGTTTGATGTAGGTTTTAATAGAGAGAACCTACATCCTTCCCCCCTACTACAAAACATGAATGCGTTGAATATAAAGATTAGTGATCTAGACTCAATATTCATATCTCATTTGCATGTAGACCATGTCGGTGGTCTTAAAGCTAAGAAAAATCGCACCTTTGCCCTTTCAGGTGAAGAGTTAGATCTAGGGGGAATTAAAGCATATACCCCAACTGAAATGATTCATAAGAGTGCAAACATTGAAGTTATTTCCAATTCCACGAAAATATCTGAAGGTATCGTAAGTTTAGGGCCAATTAAGAGAGCTATATGGGGAATGGGCTTAACTGGCGAACAGGCCCTAGCCATAAATGTCGAAGACAAAGGAATTGTTTTAATTGTAGGTTGTGGTCACCAAACTATCGAAAAAGTACTAGAACAAACAGAACAGTTATTTGATATACCAATTTACGCTATTTTTGGTGGTTTGCATTTTCCTGTTACTAGCAGGGATGGTGATTTTGTCTTTAATGTTAGAAAGGTTATTGGAACAGGCACATTGCCTTGGCAAGGAATAAAGAAATCAGAAGTTAATAATACAATTGATTATTTACTTAAAAAGAGTTTTGCTAAGATTGGAATTTCTGCACATGATAGCTGTGATTGGACTATAGATACATTTAAAGAAGCCTTTAAAAATAAATATGAGGAAATATTAATCGGTAGGAAAATCATTATAAAATAACGCTCGGTTACTAATGAGCATTTAAAGTATTTATTCAATAGGAGATTGTTGAAATCATGAAAAATAAAACGACAGCAATTTTTATGGCAATACTGGCGGCGGCACTTTTTGGAATAAGCTCCCCCATATCGAAGCTATTGCTTGTAGAAATACCACCTACTTTAATGGCATCACTACTTTATCTCGGCGCAGGGTTTGGAATGTTAGCAATTAACATTGTAAAGGGACTTAGTAAAAGAGAACAAATTGAAGCTAAGATGACAAAAAAAGAAATGCCATATATCATTGGTATGGTTATACTTGATGTTGCTGCACCGGTTTGCTTAATGATTGGATTAACCATGACAACATCAGCAAACGCCTCCCTACTAAACAACTTTGAAATTGTGGCTACATCACTTATTGCCCTATTGATATTCAAAGAGGCTATCGGAAAGAGAATGTGGATTGCAATTTCACTAATAACATTCTCAAGTGTCATTTTATCATTTGAGAATTTAAGTAGCTTTTCGTTTTCAATCGGCTCAATATTTGTTATACTCGCTTGCATTTGTTGGGGTTTTGAAAACAACTGTACTCGTATGCTATCTTTAAAAGACCCTCTACAAATAGTTGTAATTAAGGGTTTTGGATCTGGCGTTGGGTCACTTATTATTGCACTTGCATTAAAGCAGTACAGCATAAATCTTTTATATCTATCGATGGCATTATTATTGGGTTTTGTGGCTTATGGTCTTAGTATATACTTTTATGTCATTGCACAACGAGAGCTTGGTGCAGCAAGAACAAGTGCTTATTATGCAGTAGCTCCTTTTATTGGGGTGGTATTATCTATAATAATCTTTGGACAACAAATTAACATATTTTTTATTATCGCGTTATTAATAATGCTAATTGGTGCATATTTTGCAGGAGTAGAACATCACAAACACATCCATATTCATGAAGAAATAACTCACGAACATAGGCACAACCACAGTGATAGTCATCATACTCATACACACCAATACAAAATTGAAAGTGACCACAGTCATGTTCATACTCATGAAGAAACAGAGCATATACATAAGCATACACCTGATATGCACCATGCCCATGCCCATTAGGGTATGGTGTAATATATATTTGTTTGTGATCACTTCACACTTTACAATTAATCTAAATTTATAAATGGAAATAATTTTGTGGACATTCTGTATGTGATGCGTATTAGATAGATATACGAAGCAAAGAAGGGAGATAGTTTAAAAATGGTACACTTGGTTTATTGCGGTGATAAAGAAAAGGTTTTGGAGAAAATTCTTGATGGCACAAAAACTATGATTGTAAGAGGTGCAGCAGCAAGAAAAATTCCTCACAGTAGAGTTTTTGAAGGTGAAACGTTATACTTTATGGAAAAAGGAACGAAGAAAATCTCTGCTATGGCTACAGTAGTAAGTGTTCAAAATTATGTCAAATTAACAGAAAATGAAATTGTAAAGATACTAGAAGATAATCAAAGTAAGCTTAATCTATCTAATAAACAAAAAGAAAGATGGCATAAAAAATGTTTGTGCTTAGTTGAATTTAAAGATGTTAGAGAGATTGATTCTTTAGAATTTGAACACCAAAGGAATATGGATGACTGGTTAATCATTGAAAAAATTGAAGATGTGGTAGTGGGCACAAGCATTCCATATAATTATAACAACTCCAAATTCAAATAAACAGGATTCTTAACTCAGGTGGAGTTTCCCACAGGATTAGTTCAACTAGAGTTCAGGGAAAGTCACCTGAACTAAGTTTTACTGAATGACTCCATCTGAATATTATAGAGCGAAACTTCATTTAATCAGCAGATTAAATGTTTAGCTGAGCTAATCCTTTAGGAAAAACCGTTATCCAGGGACATAACACCGCTTATCTCCCACTTACGACCGTAGTTCTAGCATTGTGTTTTAGCAATGCGTAGAAATACCAGGTCAAGGCTAGAAGATGGGAGTCTTGGAGTGAAACTTGTCAACTTGTTG
>LOER01000018.1 GCA_001515945.1 Desulfitibacter sp. BRH_c19 | reverse complement strand
GCAGACTGTACAGCAGTATGAAAATCAGTCTGGCCAAGGTACTCAAGGATATGGTATGCAGGGCCAAGGTAGTCAAGCCAGTTATAGCCCACAACAGTTCCAGCAGGCTCTTCAGCAGCAACATCAAGAACAGACCTATGGAATCCAAAACTATGGCTATAGCGGCCAAAATAACGGAAGTCAAGCTTCATATGATCCACAACAGTTCCAACAGTCAATTTCGCAATATAGTCAAAAACAAAAGTAATTTTAAAGGAGACAGAAGAGTTCTGTCTCCTTTAATTACACTATCAAATTATAACTTTATCTATCTTTTGCTGTCCAGACTTGAAAACCCTCCTTGGTAAACAAAATAGCCTCTCTTGACGCTGTATATCTAACTATCAAAATGCTAGTTATTATGTCTTTGGCAGATAACATTAAATTGATTGTTAGAAAAGTTATCACTCCTGCTATTATTAACCATGACTTTGTTAAAGCCATAATTAATAGGGCTATCAATGTCAAATCTGTAAAAGGTGCAATTGTAATACTAATGGCCTGCCATTTAACCACATAATCTTTCACCATTACTCTAAGTCCAGGTTCTTTATGTAATATACTTTCTAATCCCAGTAACTTTGTCATGAGATACCTATAATATTCATGGGAATATATCCCCAATACAATACCTATAGCTCCAGAAACAAATAGTGCAGAATAAGAATAGGTATCTGGAGGAGTAATCGGCATCCACCTATTGAACAGCCAGGGAGAAGCTAGGCCAAAGAGCATTAAGAATAGTGGTAGCATTATTGTTGCAATACTATTTTTGAAAACTACTTCCTTTTTTAGATTTATAAGTCATCTCTCCCATATCCTCTAAATGTAGCAAAATACAAATACCCAAAGAGGTAAAGCTTTTAGCTTAATTTAGTTAGATTTTTTTGACAAATAGTTTACTGCACAAGTTAAGCTTGCCATTAATTGTGCAAAAGAATTTAAATTCTGAAAAGCTCGGTATTTCCTATTAATTTCCAACTGGATTCCAGAGCAATTCAGTTCCTCTACAACAAATCTTGTTATTGTATGTTGCTTTAAAGCAGGAAAATTATCTAAGGTTATCTTTTTTATGTCATTTTGTTGAAAACAGTTTTTTATCTCCTCTACAAAATTTCTTCTCTCTCCAAATGAAATGCCGTTCATTGATCCTATATCCACATCAAAAGGCCTCTCGCCAGAAGCTCCATGAATATCTATGACAAATTTTATCCTATGTTTTGTGACTATTTCTCTTATTTTTTCTTTAAAAATACATGGTTTATCAAAAGCAGGGTCACCACCATAAAGTTTAGTAGCTGCCAAACAATATGCATTGGTCTTATTATGAAGCACTACAGAAATAGCTCCTGTAAACTGATCAGATGGTTTGATTCTTTTCTTACGAATGTGCCTTACTGCATGTGGAGCAGTAATTAAAATGGGAATAGATCCCAAAAAAAACTTATATGGTTCTATCTCTTTAGGATTAACCCTGCGATCTGTTTTAACAAAATAAGTTTGTTCTATAGCAAATGCTTCTTCATTAATTCTTGTATTGATATATTCATTATACAATTTCATTATTGTCCACCTTTACAGCTCACTTTAGATTATGACCTATACTATTTTTCCATGTTTATAGCTAAAGTCCTGCCCATCTTTTAATAATAATAGTACAAAAAAAGATCAGCATTTAGCTGACCTTCTTACGTTGTTATTCTTTTAATCTAGGGTCTAAAGCATCCCTCAAGCCATCACCTAATAAATTGAAACCTAAAACAGTAAGCATAATTGCTAAACCTGGAAACATTACTGACCAAGGAGCTTGCCTTAAATATCCCCTACTATCAGCTAACATTGCTCCCCACTCAGGTTGTGGTGGTTGAGCTCCTAAACCCAAGAAGCTTAAACCTGCTGCTTCCAAAATTGCAGTACCAATAGTTAAAGTAGTTTGAACTATAATAGGAGCTAGGCAATTTGGTAAGACATGCCTTCCTATAATCTGCATATCTGTACAGCCAATTGCTCGTGACGCCTCTACATACTCAGTTTCTTTTACCGAGAGCACCGACGAGCGAACTATCCTTGCAAAGCGGGGGATATTAACTATCCCCACAGCAATCATTGCATTTTTTAAACTTGGTCCTAAAATAGATACTATGGCTAAGGCAAGTAAAATAGTAGGAAAGGCAAGCATGATATCTACAAAACGCATTACTAGAACATCCAGCCATTTGCCATAATACCCTGCCAATACTCCCATTAAGCTGCCAATAATTAATGCAATTCCTACTGAAATAACACCTATTTGTACTGATATAGATGCACCATATAAAATTCTACTAAAAACATCCCTTCCTTGAGAATCCGTGCCAAACCAGTTTTCAGAGGAAGGCGCTTGCTGTCTTTCCGCTAAAACTCCATTTTCTGGATCATGCGAGGTGAGAAGCGGAGCAAAAATAGCACAAAATAATAATAGGGCTATTAAGAACGCACCAAACATTGCTATTTTATTTTTTCTAAGTCTTTTAAACACATCCTGCCATAATCCCCGCACTTTCTCCTGCTCATCATTCTTTAAATTAGGTTGAGGATTGCCAGGTCGTTTCACAGAAGTTTCAGTCATAAACATTTTTCCTCCCAACCTATTCCATCTTTATTCTTGGGTCTATATGGTTATAAGTTAAATCTACTAATAAATTAACCAATACAAAGCAAACTGCAACTAACAATATTCCACCCTGCACTACTGGATAATCCCGAGCCATTATTGCGTTATAAAGTCTACGCCCCAAGCCAGGAAAGGAAAAAACTGTTTCAGTCAAAACAGCTCCACCTAATAAAAGTCCAACTTGTAAACCAATTACTGTAATAACAGGCAAAAAGGCATTCTTTATTGCATGTTTAAATATAACTACTTTTTCACTAAGACCCTTTGCCCTAGCAGTCCTAATATAATCCTGACGCATGACCTCTAGCATGCTAGACCGGGTCATACGTGCAATTATTGCCATGGGTATTGTAGCTAATGCAAAGCTCGGCATTGCCAGATGCCATAAAGTATTGATAAATGCTTTAAGATTACTAGCTAATAGGGTATCAATTAATAAAAAGTGCGTAATTCTAGGTATATCAAAACCAACATCAAGTCTTCCTGATGGAGGAAACCAACCTAATTTATAAGCGAATAGCCAAATCATCATTAGCCCTAACCAGAAAATTGGCATTGAAACTCCTACAAGTGCTCCTACCATACTTGCATTGTCAAATATTGAATACTGTCTAACAGCTGCTATGGTACCTGCAGCAATACCAACAACTATTGCAATTATCATAGCTACAACTGTTAACTCAATAGTAGCAGCAAAAGCAATCAATAATTCATGGCTTACTTCTTCATTTGTTATAATAGATCTTCCCAAATCTCCCTGCAAAGTATTAGTTAAAAAGTTAAAAAATTGTACGTATAATGGCTCATTTAAACCTAATTTTTCTTGAAGGTTGAGAATAGCAGCTTCAGTTGCCCTCTCACCTAAGATTACCCGTGCTGGGTCACCAGGAATCAAATGAATAATAGAAAATGCTAGTAAGCTTACCCCAAGAAGTACTGGTATTAACATTAAGAATCTTTTTAAAATATAATTTAACAATAGAATTACCTCCATTAGCGTACAAAGAAAAATCTGCCTCTCTAATTGCTTTTTGCGAATAGCTAATGCTATGGAATAAGTAAGGGGCCCGTAGGCCCCTTAAAGAACCAATCATCCTTTATTCTTCAATATCAACCATCCAGAAAGTAGATTCTCCACCTGTAGGATGTGGAATAAAGTTTTTAACAGATTTCTTGGCAGCTATGCCCTCGGTTGAGTGAACTAATGGAACCCAAGGGGCATCCTCATTAATAATAACTTGGGCATCTTCATATAACTTAGCCCTCTTATCTTGATCAGTTTCCTTTTGAGCTGCAACTAAAAGGTCATGAACACTTTGATTTTTATAAAATGCTACGTTTCCTGCAGAACCAACCTTTGCATTATCTTGATCAAGTAACACATATAGGAAGTTGTCAGGGTCTCCATTATCTCCTGTCCAACCTAATAAATATAGCTTATGTTCACCATATTCTCCTTTTTCCAAATAAGTAGCCCAATCCATTGTCACTATTTCTGTTTCTATTCCAACAACTGCTAACTGTTGCTGCAAAGCTGTAGCAATTTCTTTAGGCTGAGGCATATATGGTCTAGCAACAGGCATAGCCCATAATTCCGTTGTAAACCCATCTGGGAAACCAGCTTCAGCTAAAAGTTCCTTTGCCTTTTCAGGGTTATACTCATAATCTACTACCTCATCATTATATCCCCATAAAGATGGTGGTATAGGATTTTTGGCTGGTTTAGCCATTCCTGCATAAAATGCGTCAATTAATGCTTGCTTATCTACAGCATGATTGATAGCTTTTCTAACTAATGGATTATCAAAAGGCTCCTCCATCATATTCATGGCCATATAACCAACATTCATACTTGGACGAAGTAAAAGATTTAAATTTGCATCATCCTTAACAATTTGAGCATCTTCAGGACTTAAACCAATCATGATATCAATAGTACCTGCTTGTAATTCTAATAATCGTGCTGAATTATCAGGTATTGCTCTAAATACTAATTTATCCACTTTAGCAGTTTCGCCCCAGAAATCAGGATTTTTCTCTAAAACAATCTTGTCATCTTTTACCCATTCAACAAATTTAAAAGCCCCAGTACCAACAGGATTTTTAAAGTAATCTTGCCCATGCTCTTTTATAGCATCAGGACTAGATATTGCAAAACAGGGCATGGCTAAGTTGTTAATAAATGGAGCAAATGGATTGTTTAGTTCGATTTCTATGGTATATTCATCTACAGCTCTTACTTCTTTAACTGTACTGTCACCAAACATATATCCCCAATATTCAAATACTTCACCATCATGACGATATGGATTGCTTTCATCCATCCATCTATCAAAATTAAACTTTACAGCTTCTGCATTAAAAGGTGTGCCATCATGGAAATTTACACCTTCTCTTAATTTAAACTCCCATATCAAGCCATCCTTGTCTAGTGGTTCCCAGCTTGTTGCTAAGCCTGGAATTACATCAGTAGTATCAACATCATAATCTACCAAAGTATCTATGACAGGTCTAGTTACATAGAAGGATTCACCATCAGTAACATTTGCTGGGTCTAAACCTACCGCATCACCGCCTCGTGCAAAAACTAATACCTTTTCCTCTGTTTCCGGTTCATTTGGTTCATTTGTGGCATCCCCGCCACCGCAACCAGAAATTAATGACAAACTTAATAAAACAACTAACCCCACAATCCAAATTTTCTTCTTCAATTCTTTACCTCCTCAAATTATTAATCACACAATCTTATTTTATTAGACTAAGCACCTCCTTAAGTTAACATTAGTTATACATGATGACATGCCACAAAATGACCTGTTTTATCTCCAACTAACTGAGGTGATTCTTGTTTACAAATATCAGTTACTTTGCTACAACGAGTATGGAAAGTACAACCTTCAGGGGGATTGGAAGGACTTGGAACATCCCCGGTTAAAATAATCCTATTTTTCTTTAATTTAGGATTGGGAACAGGAATAGCCGATAGTAAAGCCTGTGAGTATGGATGTAAAGGATTTTTATATAACTCTTTATAATCAGCCACCTCAACTATTTTCCCTAAATACATAACTGCAACGCGGTCACTAATATGCCTTACAACACTTAAATCATGAGCAATAAATAATAAAGTTAGGTTTAATTGCTCTTGTAGGTCTTTTAGTAGGTTGATTACCTGGGCTTGAATGGATACATCTAAAGCCGATACTGGCTCATCACATATAATTAACTCAGGATCTACACTTAACGCTCTAGCAATCCCGATTCTCTGTCTCTGACCTCCACTAAATTCATGGGGATAACGTGATGCATGATAGCTGCTTAATCCCACAATCTCCAATAAATCTTGCACCCTCTTTTGTTGAGAAACTTTATCTCCTATTTGAAAGTTGCGCATGGGTTCAGAAATCATATCGCCCACAGTAAGACGCGGATTTAGTGATGCATATGGATCTTGGAAGATTATTTGAATGTCTTTACGTAAATGCCTCATTTTAGAACTATCCAGTTCCGTGATATCTTGACCTTTAAAAATAATCTTTCCATCACTAGGTTCTAATAAGCGTAATATACATCGTCCAGTTGTGGATTTACCACATCCGCTTTCTCCAACTAGCCCTAATGTTTCACCTTTTTTAATGCTAAAAGATACTCCATCAACTGCTTTCACAGCTCCAACCATTTTAGGTATTATTAGTCCTTTATTAATAGGAAAGTGTTTTTTTAAGTTTACAACATCCAAAACTATTTCAGCCATAAAATCCCCCATTTCTAATACAAGTGGCAAGCCACCAAATGTCCATCCCTAATTTTTCTTAAACTTGGTTTTTCATTCAAACATATTGGCTTAGCCATTTTACATCGAGGCGCAAAATTGCATCCTTCTGGTAAAAATCTTAAATCAGGGGGACTCCCCTCAATTGGTTCTAACCTTTGTTCCTCTTCATCAATAAATTTAGGTAAGGAAGCTAGTAATCCCCATGTATAAGGGTGCTGTGGTTTTTCAAATAAAGTTTCAACATCTGTATATTCAACAAGGTTTCCGGCATACATTACTAGAACTTGGTCACATAATTCAGCAACCACTCCTAAGTCATGGGTTATTAAAATAATTGCTGTATCTAGCTCATCCTTTAATTCAGTCATTAGTTCTAAAATTTGTGCCTGTATAGTTACATCCAAGGCTGTTGTTGGTTCATCCGCAATTAGTAATTCTGGGTTGCAGGATAATGCCATGGCAATCATTGCTCTTTGACGCATACCACCACTAAATTCATGGGGATAGTTATTAGCTCGAAGCTCAGCTTCCGCTATCCCTACTTTTTCTAGCATTTCTACAGCTTTCTTCCAGGCCATCTTTTTACTTAAACCCTGGTGTAAAACAACAGCCTCCGCAATTTGTTCCCCTATCTTTAGAACAGGGTTTAATGACGTCATCGGATCCTGGAAAATCATTGCAATCTCATTACCTCTAATCAATCGCATTTCTTTGTCCGATTTTTTTAATAGATCATTGCCTTTAAATAAGACTTCTCCATCTACTATACGCCCTGGAGGAATAGGTATTAGTCTCATAATTGACATAGCTGTGATAGATTTACCTGATCCAGATTCCCCAACTATACCCAATGTTTGTCCTTTATTTAGAGTAAAACAAACTCCATCAACGGCCTTGACCACTCCTGCCTCTGTATAAAACCGTGTTTTAAGGTTTGTTACTTCTAATATTGCTCTTTCAGCCAAGTCAAGTCCTCCTTGCTACTTCTACAAAATTTTGCCACATTTTTTTCTTAAATTAGAATAATTTAATTATTCTAATTTTGTATTCTAATACCATATAGAATATCACAAAATTTTAGATATTCTTGGTTTTTCTCTTTTTTCTCTTAAACAAAACTTAGCGAAGTATAAAACAAAACTTGGCTTCCGCCAAGTCCTTAGACGCAGGCGCAAGCCTTAGTCTTTGTGAATACTATCTACCTTGTTTGAAATTATACTTCTGATAGTACAAAAAAGCATCTATCTTTTAGAAAAAGATAGATGCTAATTCCTATTCTTGATCCAATATATGTTTTTGGGTCTACCTATCTTTCCATAGTCAAAATCAGTTTCCACCGTACCTTCTTCCACCAAATTTGATAAATATCGATGAATTGTTTGGTAGGCCAGATCTGTTTCCGCAACAATGTCATGGATGGTAACTGCTTTAGTTTGCTTTTCCAAAAAACTAATAATTATGGATTGGGTAGCCTTACTAATTCCTTTATTAACATAAATGTTGTCTGACTGTAACACCAGATTTGCTACCTTTAAATTTACCTTAATTCTAGCTATTAAATCCGGTGCCTTTATCGGCTTTAACGCAAAGTCGGTTGCTCCAGCATTTAATAACTCATCTGCTAATTCTTGTCTTTCATCAACAGTTAAAACCAGTATTGGTACATTCTTATTAATGCTTCTTATCGCTTCTATGGTTTTTAAGCCATCAAAAACAGGCATATGATAATCAACAATTATTAAATTAAAGGAACCTTGTTTAAATTTCGAAACCCCTTCATACCCATTTTCTGCTGTTTCGGTCTCCCAACCTGCAAAACTACAAATTTCTTCTAATGTATAGCAGATATCCAGATTGTCCTCAACAATAAGAATTCTACTCATAGTCCTTCACCCCCGGCAAAGTAATCATCACTTCAGTTCCATTACCCATATTACTGCTTATGGATATTTCCCCCTGATGGTTTTCAATCACTTTTTTGACAAAACTCATACCTAAACCACCAGTACTACTTTTCGTGGTAAATTCTATATTCCATATTTTTTTCAAATCTTCGGTTGCAATACCAACACCATTATCCTTGACAATAAAAATCAGCTCATTTTCTTGATTAGAATAGATCTGAACACTTATCTGGGGATCTTCCCTATCTTTTACAGCCCTTATTGCGTTTTCTATAACATTTATTAAAGCACGCGCCATTCTTATGCGATTAATTTTTATCAATGGGAGATCTTTTTCTATTTCGAATAGGCAATTTGGCTCAGTACCTTTAACGACAACATGAGCCCTTACAATTTTTAATAATTCCTCTACTGCAGTAATTCTCCTCTTTTCATTATTTAAGAACTCCGATATCATGTCATTTACATTATCTACAGCACTTTCTACCTTTTTGCAATAATCTTTTATATGATTATTATTAACCTGCAATTTGATTAATGATGTAAGGCCCGACACAGTCATCAAGGGAGACTTCAAGTCATGAACTAAATAGTGGAGTTCCTGCCATATTCTTGCTTCCTCAGCAACAGATTTAACTAGTCGCAATTCTCTTTCTTTTTCCTTCTCTCTTTTTTCACTAGCTAATCTGCGTGAGTATAAAATAGTTAATAATATCAGCAGTATACTACCAATTATAAGGGGGATAAATAAAGACAAGCTTACAAAGTTTAAAACTGTATTACTACCTAAAAAATCTGAACTAATTTTAATGCTAGTAATTAAATCTCTATATCCTACTTTATAATCGTTTAAAATAGTAGTAATTAACAAACTATAAAATGCAAAATTAAGCTGTATGAAAATAAATATGCTAGACAAATAATATTCTTCATGCTTATCAAAAATAATCAACAATATTAACTCACAACAAATAATGAAAAATAGAATTGCATATTCTGTTATGCTTCCATGTATAAGCATATTTAAGGTATAAAGAACTATAGTTAATATAGGTGCTAAGATAACCTTGTATATTAGTTTATTACCTTTTAAATAGTAAAAGGTAAAAGAATACGCAAATATATATACAAATAAATCATTAATACTTTCATAAATTACTGATTTTACTGCAGCCATTACCAGCAATCCAATGTTAGTATTAGTAATGCTACTTTCTATATCTTTCAGTATCTCATCTGAAAAGGGTACTGTTAGCTGTTTTATAGCATAGCTTACGAGAATAAAAGTAATAAATAATACTATCCACCAATACTTCTTCATAATTCACCTATTTATAAACTGAGTTTAATGGAATTTTTACTCTTTGGATATCTTTTACCAATGTAAATTGAATACTGTTCTCATTTGCCAATTCTCTAAAAAATGCTTCCTCTACTTTATTACTGATAGCTATTATATAGTCTGAATCTTTACCTACTAATTTTAACATTTCTTTATTATCTTCATCCCATCTCTTCCCCTTTCCTAAATAGACCATAATTACTGGTATCCCTTGGTCATTTGCTTTAGCAAGTAAATCCGAGATTCGTTTTTTTTCTTCAGAAATGTTTGTTGATATATTATCCATTCCAATTTTACTAACACCTACCACTATTATTAAGCTTTTTCTTCGATCTAGGTCATCTGTTTGAGAATTATAGCCATAAGTATTAGATATTTTTAATTGATCACACATTTTGGAGACTATCAATCCTTCGGGACCCTGACCAGCGACTGTTATTAAAGCTCTTTCCTCAGCAATGGGATAAGGTAAATGCGGTAAGGTATAGTCTAAATTCTTATTAGCTGCATACTGACAACCAACAAAAAATAGAATTATTATCACCATAAAGATGGTAATTAGTAAGACCCTAGCTTTCAAAACGTCCACCTTCTTTGACCAGTATAAATTTAACTAACAGTTTGTACCTGTTTATGTTATAGTATTTCAACATACATAGTTCAAAGTCCTACCTAATTGTTGTTATTTCAGTCGATTAGTCATTTTAAGGACAATTTAACTTAATCAAAGACTAAGTTGTAAAAATTAAATACCTAGAGTTTAAAAAAGACCCACAGTTAAAACCTCTATCTAATGTAAAACGAACTAAAAGATTAGGTTCTAAAATATGAGCCATCTGATTAAATTTTTGAATAACCTTGTATTAATGTATAGGTTCTGCTGTCTGAAGTGAGTTAGCAAAACCCTTTAAGTCTGATATATTTTCCTCTTCTTTGCCCATCATATCTGATAATGTTTTTGCAGCACCCTTCGATTTGATCATTTGACTAAACTGGTCATACTGTCTGATTTTTTGTTGCTTGATTTCAATTGCATGATCTATCACTTGGACAGCATTACTTAACCGGGGTACGTTATTTAAACTTTCAGGAGAAACTACTGGTCTACCTCCAAGTGTTATTATGTCTTGAGCAATCTTGTTTAAGTGTTGCATGTCTTCTATTGATAGAGCCCTCAATCTAGGAGGTATAGCCATATCCATACCCAATAGTATTGAACCGTATATAAGGGTTATTATTGATTGAATCTCTAATTCAAAAGCATCTAGTAAAATATTTATATCATAGGATACAGGGCCTGCTCCCTCAGGTGATGGAAGTACCGTGTCAATTAAACCTGTCTTTTCTATCTGATCATATATTTGAGTCCTCATTTGTAGATGAGCGTTTTCTTCCCTTATCTGATTTAAGAGAGTTACTTTAATCTCCTGATCATTTGTAGCGTCCAACGCTTCAGACAAATTTTTGATGCCGTCCTGTTCACTTTCAAATATCATGGTAAGCATTTCCTTATAAGTTTTTGGAGGCGTTAACCTAGAGGTTTTTAGCCGAGGATTATGACCTATCTTACATAGAATTCTTCCTATTGTCTCGGCATGCCTCATTTCATGGATTGCGTGGCAAATAAGCTGATGCTGCATATCCTTAGAGTATCCAAAATAGTCGACAGAATAGGCATTTTTTGGAATGGAATATGTCGCTTGTAGGTACATCGCCATCCTATTTAACTCATCACCCAGTATTTTTTGTAGCCTTGTAATAAGCTCCCCAGAAATCTGTTTTTCCTGAGTAGGACTAATGCAATCTATTGGTCTATAATTTGTTCTATAGATATCCAAAAATTTATCCTCCTTTTAAGTGTTTTAAATGATTTAATAATCCTTATCCTCCTATTAGTATTTACTTTTAAGGTAAATTTTTAGTCTATTTCGATTTCCAATAATATCTAACCTTTGGTATAATATATTTAAAATAAAGTTTCAGGAGGAAAATCAATCCATGGTTAAAACCGTTGATATCAAAAATGTCGAATGGAGACCTCACCCTAATCCTAAGTGTGTAAAAACATATCTTAAGCCTCTCCTAACCCCAGCAGATGATCCGAACCTAAGAACAGCTCTAATGAAGATAGAACCAGGCGGAATAATCCCAGCACATACCCATGAAACCCTCGAATTTTTCTATTTTCTAGAAGGTGAAGGAATAATGACTAAAGGAAAAGTAGAGGAAAAAGCAGTTCCCGGACAGGGAGTTAATGTTCCCCTTGGAATTACACATGGACTTAAAAATGAAACATTGTACGATTTGGTATTTTTATCTTGCTTTGCCCCAGGCAATAAATAATACTATCTAAAAACATCCATTTTAATAAAATGGATGTTTTTTTACATCTATTTAAAATTATTGGAAATAATAATCCTGTAAATAATGACTCACATAGGGGAGGTGAATGCATGTCTCATATATCAAATATAGAACTAGAAAACTTGAGACACTTTATTGGTGATCTTACTTTAAAAGCCGCTAAGTGTCAGACCTATGCTCAGCAATGTAACGATCCACAGTTAAGAAACTATTTTAACTCATCAGCTCAAATGGAATCCCATGCTCTGCAAACTTTAAAACAATTTTTAAATTAGGAGGTGTATTTAAATGTTAACTGATAAAGACATGGCAATGGACTCTTTAGAAGCAACAAAACATTTTGTTTCAGAGCTTACGAAAGCTGCTATGGAATGCTCAAACCCGTCATTGAAGAATACAATTACACAAATGCGAAATCGAACTGAACAGTCTCAACAGGAAATTGCTCAAATTACTCAAAGCAAGGGCTGGTATATGCCCTCACCCCCTGCTGATCACTCTGACATCCAAAGAACACAACAGTTTTTTAATCAACCAATGCAGCAAATGCCTTCACCTCAGATGGGGAGAGATATGCAGCAAATGCACCCACAGTACGGCGGGCCCATTAGATATCAATAACAACTTATTAAAGTATTTAGTTAAAACTAATTAGCCGTAAATAGATAAAAAAAATTTTTTAAACAATACGAAAGGAGATTGCCAGATGCAGGGAAGAGTAGATAAAAGCAACCCAATTGGAAGAGTTAAATGCGTTGTTAACACTTGTCAGTATTATGATAGTGGAGATCACTGTACAGCTAAATCTATTGAAATTCAAGGTCCTAATGCTTCAAATACTGATAATACTGACTGTGCAACCTTTGCACCTAGACATTAGGCATAGAAAAAGGACTGTTTAGCAATATAGCTAAGCAGTCCTTACTATTTAAGTCATCAATACATCAAGTTTTCTTATAATACCTTAAAAAAATAGCTAACCCGATTAGTACAGGAATTATTGTTATCATGTACATTATTGAATAACCATAAAAATGGGCAACAACCCCCCATATCAGAGAACCTAAGCCCATACCTATGTCAAAGGCAGAAAAGAAAGTTCCATTAGCTGCACCCCTTCTATTTGGGGCTACATTCCTAATAGTTAGTGCCTGCATGCTGGGCATTACTAGACCTATTCCCAATCCAAACATTATTGCCGCGATTGCAAATAAGTAGTGATTATTTGCAATACTCATCACATACATTGCAGTAGCCATGGAAAAAGATCCAGGCACAATCACCTTATGGTACCCATGTCTATCTGATAATGTTCCACTTAAGGGTCTAGTTACAGCTAACGCCATTGCGTATACTGTAAAGAAAAAACCTATGTTTTCAATACCTTGTTCTATAGCATAAAGAGATATAAATGACACAATTGCCCCAAATGGCAGAACGGTAAACAGCATAACAATGCTTGGCAAAAAGGCTGCAGGTTCAAGGTACTTATAGCTTTTTGTAGTTTCCGCTCTTTCAAATTCTGGACATGTTATTGAAAAGCTTGTAAGTAACGCAAAAATACTAAATACAGCAGCAACTATGAAAAGGGTTGTAAAGTTTGTATAGTATAATAGTAGCAACCCCATAGCAGGAGCTATGGCCATGGAAAAAGTGTTGGTTAATCCGTAGTATCCCATACCTTCACCTAACCGATTAGAAGGTATTAAATCAGAAGCTATTGTACCTGCCGAGGTAGTTGCCATCCCAAATCCTACCCCATGAATTAATCTTACTATAATCAATATTACCAAACCACTTGCCCATGGATAACCAAATATAGCTATTAAACAAACAATTAGACCCATCACAAAAATCTTTTTCCTGCCTCCCTGATCAAGGAGCTTTCCTGCTATAGGCCTTACTATTATGGCCGATATAGCAAATATCCCACCGACAGCGCCAACAGCTACTCTGCCTCCACCAAGCATTTCTACATATAAAGGTAGGGTAGGCATAAGCATTTGAAAGCCTGCAAATAAAAAGAGATTAGTAAGGCATATTAAACAAAAATCTTTTGTCCATAAGGGTGCCTTAATAGACGACTGTAACCCTTCTTTCAAGATAATCCTCTCCTTAGATAAAAACACTTAAACTTTTACTGCATCATCAACTTCCTCATGAACTTCATCAGGACTAGGAAGAAAACTAATTAAAATAACCCCTAAAACAGGTAAATATGTTAGGATCCTAATTGCCATCATAAGGCCATAATTATCTGCAACTAAACCTAATAAAGTTGTGCCAATCCCTCCAGTACCAATTGCAAAACCAAGTACCAACCCAGAAGCAAGGCCAATATTTTCTGGCATTAGTTTTTGTGCATACACAGTGGTAATAGAAAAAGTACAAATCAAGCTTGCTCCAATAAATCCTGTAAATATATATGTGGAAAACCCACTAGAGTTAAAGAGAAAGTACATAAGTGGAAGTGCCGATATAAAGGAAGCATATAGTATGGTTTTTAAACCAAGTTTGTCCGCTATAGGACCACCTATTAATGTTCCTACTGCCCCAAACATTAAAAAAACAGTTAATAATGAGCTACCATAGGCTGTATCCATCTTCAGGTAATCTATATAATATAAAGGTATGTTCATCATTAAACCCATATGGGTCCAAGATCTAATGGTAACTATCAACATAAGTAGAATAATTGGAATAGTAATTATAAACTTGGGTTTTTCATTAATCCTTTTACCCTTATTAATTATTTCTTTATTATATACAATTTGTTTCGTTATATTGGGAAGAAGAACAAGCAATAATCCTCCCATAATTATTCCAATAGCTATAAATCCTCCCGTTCCCCTTAAACCATAAAGCCCAAGGAACATAGCAGCTATAATAGGACCAAGAGCAAACCCAAGATTGCCACCTAAAGAAAAGATAGACATTGCTGTTGCCTTTTTGTTTCCACTTAAATAAAAAACTGCTTTTGAGGCTTCAGGGTGATATCCTGCTACCCCTAAACCAGATAAAGTTACTGTCAATAGCAAGAGATAATAATTTGGTACAAATCCTATTAATGAAACCCCGGCGATTGCGAGAAAACACCCAGCAGGAAGCAGCCAGAGGCACTGATAGCGATCACTAATGAATCCAAATAGGGGTTGAATGATAGAAGATGAAAATGAACTAAATAAAAATATTAAACCCACAGCAAAATAACTTAACTCAAATGCATCTTTTAAATACGGAAGAAACAGAGGAATAGCCCCCTGTGCAATGTCGGTAATCATATGGCCTAAACTAATGAAAAGTATTTTCAGCAAATGCACTGCTTAGCCCCCATTTTATTAAACATACTGTCTCATTTTCAACATAAAACAAAACTTGGCTTGCGCCAAGCAGGCGAAAAAAATTAGCAATTTGGCTGTGTGCCTATGCTGCTAATAAGACTCATATTATATTATCTATATTAAATCATAACTCAAACAAGGTTAAAGTGGCAAGCAGAATAAGACTTGCCTTTCAGCAAGTCTTTAACTGTCTACCAACAAAAGTATAAAATATGAAGTAAAAAGTGAATGATATCACCCATTAATTAACGGAAACTAGATTGCTGCTTTTTGCCTCATGTCAATAACTCTTTTTGCTTTCCCTTGAAATCTCTCCATGGTAAAAGGTTCCATGATACTAATTACAGCCTTTATTGATAATACAGACTGCAGTCTTTTTGTAACTGTTCTTTCAATGCGCTGTATTTCAAGGTGCCCCCTTGTTAAAGCAGCTGCAGTAACCTCAACCTTAACTTCCAATTGATCCATATGATTCTTTTTAGAAACAACAAGCTGATAATGAGGTGCAATACCATCTATTTCCATAAGAACACTCTCTATCTGGGAGGGGAAAACATTTACTCCCCTGATAATTAACATATCATCACTTCTACCCGAGACCTTTGCCATACGCGCTGTAGTCCTTCCACAATGGCAGGGCTCCTGCATTATATACGAAATATCTTTTGTCCTGTATCTTATTACTGGCAGAGCTTCCTTTGTAAGTGTGGTAAAAACTAGTTCACCCTTTTGTCCAGGTTTGACAGATTGCAGAGTATGCGGATCAATTACTTCAACCAAGAAGTGATCCTCACTTATGTGCATACCCTGTTTATATTCACACTCACCTGATACTCCAGGTCCTATTACTTCACTTAATCCATAATTATCTGTTGCAATTATTCCCCATCTTTTTTCAATTTCTTTTCTCATTTCATCACTACAGCCTTCGGCACCAAAAAGACCTACTCTCAGCTTTAAATCTCCTATGAGTCCCATCTTTTCTGCAACCTCTGCCATATGAAGGGCATAGGAGGGCGTACTAACAAGCACGGTAGTTCCAAAATCTTTCATAATCATAATTTGCTTTTCTGTTCCACCAGATGAAGTTGGTACTACTGTTGCCCCTACCTTTTCCAATCCATAGTGAAGTCCAAATGCTCCTGTAAATAATCCATAGCCAAAGGCAACCTGGACTATATCTCTATTAGTTACACCTGCCTGTTTAATGATTCTTGCAACTACCTCTGTCCATGTATTCAGGTCTTTTTGTGTATATCCTACTACTGTTGATTTTCCCGTTGTTCCTGAAGACGCGTGAAGTCTTACAACATCATCCATGGGGACTGCAAAAAGCCCATAGGGGTAATTATCCCTAAAATCATCTTTTGTTGTAAAAGGAAGTTTAGTAACATCCTCCAAACTTTGAATATCTTCAGGTTTAACTCCCATTTCATCTAACCTTTTTCTATAAAATGGTACGTTATTATATATTTTCATTACAGTATCCTGTAATCTATTTAACTGTAATTGATTTAACTCTTCTCTAGCTATAGTTTCTTCTCTTGACCATACCATTAGTTAGTCACCTCCATTTTGGCTTTTAAATGTCTTTGGCCAAAAACCTCTTGGAGATGACTGAAAATATCAAATTTCATTCCTACCATCCTTCCATTCTACATATTAAGTTATTATCTGAAAGTTATTAGTTAATGACCCCAAGACTCGCGCTTAAGGTCATTAACTAAATTATATTCAACTTAAAACTAAAAAATCCTGTTTTAGTTTAGATTTTTTTATCCTTTCTCCTAGGCATTTGTTTCCTCATTATACGTGGAAGTCATTATACTTCTTAGAATCTGATGCTTCTTCTTCATTTTCATTTGTAAAGAGAGTACTCTTATTAGAATAGCCATTTTTACCTTCAATAATTGTTCTTTCAGTATTGGGTAAAACCTCTATATCTATCAATAGTGCTACTTTTGCTTGCTCATTTAACCATTGTGAGAACTCTTCTACATTGCAGCTAAAAAATTTAGTAACTTCCTCATCCAACAAGATGGTTTTACCAAAATCATTTACCTGAACATTACTCTTATCAATGATTTTGGAAATAGATGAAGTAACGTTAAAATTTTCTACAAGGTTATCTTTAATCATTATTCTTTTTGGATCAGTATCTTTGTCATAGCCAACGATACGATATGGTACTATGTTATTTTCCAAAACCTTTAATAAAAGATACTGCCCCTTGCCATGTATTACTTTATAGGAATTTTGCTTTGTATCTTGTACCCACATGTCCTTAACCGGCTGTAGTTTTTCATGTAATTCTCTATGCTGGCCTTTTAACTCCTCACTTTCTCGCCAATCTAAATTAAGAAGCTCCTCTTCCTTCCCATGATAACCACATACATTACACAGGAATTTGTGTGGTAAAACAAACGGCACCCAGCAAATAAAAAAACCATAGGGTATAAAAAGGAGAACAATACAACCTACCACCCTCAAACCTGTAGATGAGGTTCTCTCATGGCTGTCACTTGTGCATTGGGGACAGATTTTCATATTAACACTCCAAACACCTAAATTTTTAGTACGGTACCCCATTAGAATATCACATAAGCAACCCTATTTAAAGGCAGATATGAGTATAAAACAAAACTTGGTTTGCGCCAGTAGTTCTAGCATTGTGCCTTTTGCGATGAGTAGAAATACCAGTACTATAGTGCGCCAAGTCCTTAGACGTAGGCGGAAGCCTTAGTCTTTGTGAATACTATCTACTTTGTTTGAACTTATACTTCTTTCTGATAGTATAAAAATAAGCCTCTGCTCTAAAAGCAAAGGCCCCTTTATAACATATTATTCTGTTTTCAATCCCAGCAGTAATAAATTAAGTCTGCTGCTTCTTCCTCGGTAATAATCAAACGTATGCCTTTTTCCTTTAAACCTTCAGCAGCTTCTTCTAGATTATCAACTCTAAAGATTACAAGTGCCTTCCTTGGTTTTGCACCCATAAAGGCATACATATACTCAATATTAACTTTTCTTTCATCTAATATATTCAAAACTGCATCAAGTCCTCCAGGTGTATCATCCATTTCAACTGCGATTACATCTGCCAATTTTACAGTAAAATTCTTTTCCTTAAGTATTATTACTGCTAACTCTGGCTTATCTACTATTAGCCTAAGAACCCCAAAATCTGAAGTGTCAGCTAAATTAAGAGCTCTAATATTTATTTTGTTTTCTGCCAGAGCAGAGGTTACTGCCCTTAAACGGCCAGGTGTATTTTCTAGAAAAACTGATATTTGTTTTACAACCATCAAAATTCCTCCTTATATTTTTCTCTTATCAATAACCCTTTGAGCCTTTCCTTCACTTCTAGCTATTTTCTTTGGTTCTACTAGTTTTACTGTTACAGAAACTCCAAGAACACTTTCTATTTCATTTCTAATTTTTTTACTTATTACCTCAAGCTGCCTTACTTCATCAGAAAACATTTTCTCAGAAACCTCAACCTGAACCTCTAATATATCCAAGCTACCAATTCTATCTACAACTAATATATAATGAGGCTCTGTTTCGCCAATTTCCAGGAGAACGTGCTCTATCTGCGATGGGAAAACATTTACACCCCTAATAATTAGCATGTCATCTGTTCTACCTTCAATTCTACCTATCTTAACACTTGTCCTGCCGCATTCACATTCTTCTATAATTAACCTGGAAATATCTCCAGTTCGATACCGTATAATAGGCAATGCTTCTTTGGTGAGAGAAGTAAATACAAGCTCCCCTCTTTCTCCAGGTGGAAGCACTTCCCCTGTTTCAGGGTTTATAATTTCAACAATAAAATGATCCTCCATAACGTGTAAACCATTTTTATGCTTACACTCAACTGCCACACCTGGGCCTATTATTTCACTAAGCCCATATATATCAATTGCTAATATTCCTAATCTCTGCTCAATTTCCTTGCGCATATTCTCCGACCAGGGCTCAGCTCCAAATATTCCTGCCTTTAATTTAAAGTCCTCAGGCCCTAATCCCATTTCCTCTATAACTTCAGCTATAAATAAGGCATAGGATGGTGTACAGGTTATTATAGTACTTCCATAGTCCTTCATTATCATTACCTGTCTTTTAGTATTACCACCTGAAATGGGAATTATGGACGCGCCAATTTTCTCTGCACCATAATGTACACCAAGACCCCCTGTAAATAAACCATATCCATAAGCATTTTGAATGACATCCTCTTTTTGTGCTCCAGCGCTCATAAGAGAACGTGCCATAAGCTCTGACCAGTTATTAATATCATTTCTTGTATATCCAACAACCGTGGGCTTTCCTGTAGTACCTGATGAGGAATGAATTCTTACAACCTCACTCAAATTAACGGCAAACATTCCATATGGATAGTTATCCCTTAAATCTGTCTTTCTGGTAAACGGAAATTTTTGCAGATCCTCCAGGGTTTTTAAATCCTTAGGTTCCACACCTGCTGTTTGCATTGTTTTTCTATAATGATTTACATTGTGATAGGCTCTTTCAAGGGTTTGTTTTAATCTTTCTAATTGTAAATGCTGTAGTTCATTTCTTGTTAGGCATTCATATTTTTCATTCCAATACATAATTTTTACCTCCTATAAGCAAATTAGTGCTTGTTATTACTGCTCTTCTGTTCTCTCTATTTCTTCCAATCTATTAGTTTGCCACTTTTGATCTCTTGATAACTGCAATATAATAATTGACACAAGTATGAGAGTTCCGCCTAAAAACTGCTCTACAGCTAGGACTTCTGAGAAAATAATAGCTGCCAAAACTATTGTCACAACTGGCTCAAAAGTACTCACTATAGCTACCTTAGACGGACCAATCATGCTAATCCCAGCATAGAGGCCCCCGATAGCTAATACAGTTGAAAAAAGTGCTATTCCCAGTGCACTAAGTAAAACAACGCCTGATACTGAATAATCTATCTTGCCAGTAATACTGCCTCCTATAGTGAAAAATCCAGCTGCAGATAAAGTAACAATGGTGGAACTGGGCAGCCAATGAACCTCTTTTAGTACCCTATTACTCATTACAATATACAATGCATAAAGTACTGCTGTCGCAAGAACTGAAATAACTCCCCTAATATTTAAATTTTCAAAGGTTGGTCCTAGTACAAGTATTAAACCCACTCCTGATACAATTAGGGCAATGACTTTTTTGGGATACATTTTTTCATCACCTAGCAAGTAGGCCATTATGCAGACAATTGTCGGATAAGTATACAAAACAAGGCTAGCTACTGAAGCAGGTATCAAAGACACCCCATAGAAAAACAAATTTGACAGAACACCATAACCCGCTGCACCAAGTCCAATTAAGTATAATAACTGCCTTCTCTTTATACTCCAAGGTGTGTTTGATACTTTCATTATTAATAAAAACAGTAGACTTGCTGCCACAAAACGGATAGCTAATACTGTTATTACATTGGAACCATGCGCATAGGCAATCTTAGCAAATATTGCCATGGAGCCAAATCCCGCTGCTGATAATCCTGTAATTATTATACCTAGTTTACTTTTATCCACTTCCAGCCCGCCTTATATGAATGAACTTTCCTCAATTATCATCAATATATCACTATAATTCAATAGGTTATATTAACTTTGCTGGAAATTTCTTGTTCTATTGGCGGTCAACAAGCTTTGTTTATTGGTTACTAAAGCATTAATTTCAAGCATTACTCTTTGCTAAAGCTGTTTTTTGTGTTACATCACTTTCCTGCTCCTGGGTTAAAAGACTAACAACCACCAGGGTAAAAGCCGCAATAGGAAGACTTACAAGCATTGGGTCAACCACAGTCCAGGGAGAACTAAGTAAAGTGCTTTTATCAAATAGAGCTTTACTTATGCCTATAGCATTAGCTTCTTTGGCATGGATAAACATCATATAAAGAATATTTGCAAATGAACCCACTATCATGCTTGCTATAGCACCTGATCTTGTTGCCTTTTTCCAGAAAAGAGCTGCACTATAAGCTGGCAAGAAGGTTGATGCACATATCCCAAAAAACATGGCCGTTGAAATCGCAATAATGCTAGGGGGAAGTTTAAAGCATAACCATACAGTTGCCAATAAAGCGACTATTATACCTCCCCTGTGACCTAGTAAACCTGAAGATTTATAAAGATCATGGCTTATTGACGTTCCAATAGCATGAAATTGCCCGCTCAAGGTTGACATCGCTGCTGCCAGAAGTGTTAGAAGCAGCAAATATGAAAACCATTCCGGCATAGCCATATTTATATAAAGAGGAATTATTCTATCTATATTTGCCACATTAGTGACTGGATCAACAGAGGCAGCTAGGGATATTTGTCCTAGGTTTTGATGAAAATACACATTTGTCAAAGAACCTACCAAAAAAGCTACACCAGTCATCATAATGATAAATACTCCACCAATGGCTACTGCCCTGTTTAATTCCTTGGGACCTTTGACAGTCATATAGCGTACAATCAACTGCGGCTGAGCCAAGACGCCTATCCCTACTCCAAGAACTAAGGTTGAAACTAAGACCCACCACTGTTCTGAAATAAACTTTGGCATTTGAGTCCATCCCTGATGCCCCTGGGCAACAAGGTTTTCTGGGACCAAGTGTGCTAGATTTGTTAATGCCATATGCGCATTTGTAACTCCACCTAATTGAATGTACGTAGCAATTAAAAGAATGAACATACCCACAAACATTAAAGTTCCTTGAAAAGCATCGTTGTAAAATACCCCTTTAAGTCCACCAGTCATAACATAAATTCCTACTATTATTCCAAAAATCCATACTGTAGTGCTGTATGGCACATCTAATACAAGTTGTAAAAACCAAGCTGCCCCTATCATTACTGCAGCTGCATACAAGGGCATTGTCAGCGAGATGATCACCGCTGCGTATTGTTGAATAAATTTTGAGTCATATCTTTTACCCAAAAGCTCAGGAAAAGTACTCACATTTAATTCTTTGCTTAAGCGCAATGTAGGCTTCCCAAAAAGAATGAATGCTAAGAAAATACCCACAAATATATTTAGAAATGCCAGCCACATCATACCCATCCCAAAAAGTGCTGCCGCACCACCAAACCCTATAATGGCGGAAGTACTAATGAAAGTTGAACCATAGGCCATTGCCATCAAAAATGGATGAGCGTTTCCCCCAGCAATTAAGTAGTCCTTGGAGCTCTTTGTTCGGCTGTAAGCCAAGTACGTTAAACCAGCGACAATAGCTAGATAAAGAATAATTAAACCATATAGCAAAATATTGTTCATATTAACCCTTCCTTTCTCAGTTTAGAATACAGGATTCAGTAGTCAGAATAAAAGCTTAAAACTAAAATTTTGTTTAATTGTCACTATTCCACTTAACAACTCCGTAAACAACGCATAAAATTGCAGATAGTAAAGTTAAAATATAAGCCATAGAAACCTGCCAATCAGATATTCCAAACATTTTTTCACCTCCTTAGCAATATAGTTTGGGGACATTCCTCGGACACAAAATTCACCCTGTAATTGAGGTGTGTCCCCTTTCCTACATAGGAAAAACCGTCCCTCTAATGAAACGAGGGACGGTTCTTAACCGCGGTACCACCCTTTTAAGCAACTAGACAGTTGCCCCCTTAGTCCAGTACCCGTTAGCTGTTGGTAAAATATAAAAAGCTTTTCATCCTGTAGGGACGAAAAGCTTATGCTTAGCGCGGTACCACCCTAATAGCTAGAAAATATCTAGCCACCTTGAGTTTCCTGTACGGGGTATATCTACCCGATACTGGCTTCATTTTAACGGAGAAGATCCGGTTCGGACTACTTACTGCTTTCGGAGCAGTTTCACCCTACAGCTCAAGAGCGAACTTCAGTATACCTCTTTCCTAAAGATGCTTCCAGTCTATGGCACCTTATCCCTGAAGGACTTCAGTCTACCTACTTTTCTCTTTCATCACTTTTAAATATAGTTTGATTGTTTGCAAGTATACCATATGTCCAAACACCTTGGCAATAGATTTTCAGAAATTATTTCAGTAAATTACTCTATTAAATATCTAATGTCCAAAGTATGTCTATAAGTCTCCCATTTTTGCCTTCTCTTTTATATAATCTCCTGTTCTTTTAGCGATTGCCATTACTGTCAAGGTTGGGTTAGCAGGTGTAGAAGTTACAAAAACACTTGCGTCACATATGAACAGATTAGGAATATCATGACTTTGACAGTACTCATTCACCACAGAGTTTTTTGGGTCATTTCCCATTCTGCATGTTCCCATTAAATGGGCACTATCTTCAACTACAAATTCAACCTTCCCATCTGCAGCTTCCATAATATCCTTACATTTTGCGATTCCTGATTCTATAATTGCCAGATCATTTTCACCGTAGCTGAAACTTATCCTTGGCACAGGCAACCCATAACTGTCTTTTATATTAGGATCGAGGGTAACGCAGTTTTTCTCATTTGGCAACACCTCTCCAATTAGGGTAACTCTTGAATAATGATTGTAGTCTCTGGTGACCTCTCGTAAGTGTTCCCCATAGAGCAAATAATGTCCTGCAACCTGTCTCACAAAACCCACAGGTCTAAATCCATGGGAATGTATTGAAAAGCCTCTTACATAGCCGTTGTTTTCATTGGTTTCATAAAAATCCTGTGTTGTTGCCATTACAGGGGTTCCTTTATATGGGAGTATCTCTTTATCAAATCTTGCATAAATATCATGGCTACTGTGAGGCATTAAGTTTTTCCCTACCATGCCACTACTGTTTGCTAAGCCGTCAGGAAATTTAGGTGTTGAGGAATTAAAAAGTAACCTGGGTGTTTCTATGACAAAGGCAGAGAGTATGACAACTTTTGCCTTTTGTAAAATCTCCTTCCCTTCATGGGTATATTCCACACCAGTAACCTTCCCCTTTGAGGTTTCTATCCGTGTTGCCATAGAGTTTTGCCTTATTTCAGCACCAGCATTTTCTGCCCATCTAGCATATGTTATCAGGGTGCTAAACTTAGCATTGGGTATACACCCCTGATTGCAGAAGCCCCTATTGGTACACGGCGGCCTATCATTGTGTGGCATAGATAGTATGGCTAATGGTACCACCGAGCTTCGTATACCTAATCTCTCACATCCTACCATGAATACCTCTGCCACCGCATTTACTGGATTCCTCTGAGGAAGAGGATATGGACCATTAAAGGCTCCCCACGGAAAATGCTTTGGACCTGAGACCCCTATTTCTTTTTCCAGAATTGTATAATATGGCTCTAAATCTTTATACCCAATTGGCCAGTCCTCTGCTACTCCATCTTTTGATTTAACTTTAAAATCAGATGGATGAAATCTTAATGAAACTCCAGAAAAATGATTAGTACCTCCTCCCACACCCTTTCCAGAGTTATTATGACCCATTTTAAGGGGGTTTTTCCCTTCCACTATTCGTAAATCATTCCAGGCAAGCATACTGTTCATTTCAACTTCGTCACTTACCCATTCACTTTGAGGATCCATTAAAGGCCCAGCTTCAAGAAGAACAACAGAAAATCCATCCTCACTAAGCTCCTTTGCAAGGACGCTGCCTGCTGCCCCTGCTCCAACAATACAAAAATCTACTGTTTCATTTATCCATTTACTCATTCATTTTAGCCTCCCATGGATCCTTTCCCCCAAGTTCAACACGAACATAACCCCTAGGATAGGCAGGCCCAGCATATCCTATTTGGGACCAAATTTCTGGCTGCGAATAAAATCCGGAAACAGCTTGGGTTAAAAAATCCTTAAAGAATTTCTTCCCATTAATTTTCTGCCAAGCTCGGCCACCTGGGTTGCCCTGCCTTATAGCCTCTAATACTTTTATTTTCTGCTCATGACTTAATTCACCAAAGTCCTTACCGCTATACATGGCCGCAGATGCTTCTTGAATTCCTTTTAAGCCCTCTAAATATAGAATTTCCGCTTCCGGAAGTGTTGCTTCTCTATAGCCTTTGCCCTTATTCTTTTCTAGTTGTTCCCCAATGAAGGCCGCCACTCTTTTTATAATATCTTCATTTTCCTCAGCCAAGAGAACCTTAAGCACGTCAATTAATAGTTCTTTTTGTTTATCTGAAAAAAACATGATTTTCTCACCTGATGCAATTCTTTGCTCTATAAGTTTTTGAGTCCTCTCATCCCATTCCTCAAAGGATCTCATCACATCAAATTCCTTGTAACGAGTATTCATTTAAATATCACCTGCCAGTAGAGTACTGCTAAACCAAGCAGGCCGTTTCCCACTAAAGTTAAAGGCAGTACTATGGGAGGACCAGTTAAAATATTATTCATTTGCAACCCTCCGACCCGTAGGTTTACACCTCTGACATGTAAGGTAAAGCCCACTAACCCAACTAAAAGTATAATAACAAGTAGCACAGCAAGAATTGTCCTTATTATTGGCAAGTTATACAATACCAGCAATCCTGCAGTAATGGCAATTATGGGCGCGAGACTTACAGGCCCCCACATTATCACATGCCGGAAATTTCCCCGGTAATGATAAAGAAAGATTTGAATTCCAAGACCTACAAAAACAAAAAATATATACAAATAAACAATTCTCTCAACTGGCCAACCCTGCCAATTCATGTGGATCACTACTCCTCATTTAATATTTATTCTAAGGTTAAATTTCCCCCAAAAAACTATTTAATTCATCTAAAACAAAAACTTTAGGTTTTACCCTGGAATTGCAGTAGAATTGACCGTAAATAATCACAGCCGCGAATAAACATGGTTGTTATTATAACTTATCTGTGGTAGAATAATTATCTGCACGAAATACTTTAAAGTGCTTTTTACCATAAAATTTCTTTTACTTTTTAAATTGACCGTGCTATAATATACTAGTGCCATGGCGGTGTAGCTCAGCTGGCTAGAGCATGCGGTTCATACCCGCAGAGTCGTAGGTTCAAGTCCTACCACCGCTACCATAATGCAGGGGTGTAGCTCAATTGGTAGAGTAGTGGACTCCAAATCCATTGGTTGCGTGTTCAAGTCGCGTCACCCCTGCCAAATTTAATAAACTTACTACAAACAATAGGTTTGTAGTTTTTTGATTCTACAGACAGGATATTCCTGTCTTTTTACACTATCATTAAGTATAACTTTATAACACTCAGACAGACTAAAGACAAATAACAGGGTAATAGATTTAAAAAACAATGGCAACTGTGATAAATGTCATACTCAATAGTGGAATTATTATTTATACTTACTTTAAAAGAAACAAGAATGAATTTATTTAAAAGGGGTGTTATGATGTTAGCTACCAAACAATTGAAAGAAGAACATGCTGCAGTCAAATTTATGTTGAAGGTGTTAGATAATATTTGTGCCAGAATTTCAAAAGGGGAAGAAGTGGACCCCAATCATCTGACTAGGATTACCGAGTTTTTAATAGTCTTTGTAGACAAATGCCATCATGCCAAAGAAGAAGAAATACTATTCCCGCAACTAGAAAAAATGGGTGTTATTAATAAAGGTGGGCCTATTGGCACCTTGTTGGAAGAGCATAATATCGGAAGAAATTATATTAAAGGACTAAGAGAAGCCGTTGAAAGATACTCAGCAAAGGATTATTCTGCTACCGAAGATCTACTTAAAAATACACAAGGTTATAAAAATTTACTAACTCAGCACATAGAGGAAGAGGATACCAATATTTTTGTTTTAGCTGACCAGCTTATAAACGAAGAAATGCAGGAAAAACTAGCAGAGGAATTCGAGAAAATAGAAGTGGAAAGGATAGGAACTGGAAAACACGAGGAGTTTCATGAACTTTTACATGAACTTGAACATACGTATCTTTCTTAAAACAACAAAGGCCAGCACAGTTCCTATTTCGGCACCTGAAATAAGAAATGAAGCAGCAATAGGGTAGAATGCATAAGGACCTCCTGGCATTAATGCTCCGGCTATAGCCCCTAAAAAAATGTCCTTAATCCCAGCGTCTTTTCCCAGCCACTTATTAATAGTTTCTTTTGTGATAAGAACTTGAATCATTCCTGCTAGTAAAAATGCAGTTATAATTAAAGGCAGGACCTCTAATATCATTTTACCTCATGGTGAGCTTCGTCCACAATTAATGTATCGCAGATTTCGCTGATTGCTGTCAAATAATAATCAGAAAACCTTTGTAACAATGACATTGTGGTAACAACAATATTAGATCTATTAAGAATCTTCTGTAATTCAGAAATTTCCTTGGGAGTTGTGCGTAGTGTTGTAACAGTAGGTCTAAGTGCGGTATCCTTAATTACACCAATACTTTGTAAAATACATAGTACTCCACTCCGAAAGCCCCATTTAACCCCTCTCCTTATCAAAAACTCTTATGCCTTCGCATATTAGTCGCTGGCACGGTAGTACTTAAACTGCTCCGAGAATCCAGCCTTCCTCTTCAATACAGGCTTGAATCTGCTGAGGACTCAACCCTTTAGGCTGAGTAAAAAGATGTTCAAGCGAACCTTGTAAATCTAGTTCGGCAGCCCATTCACACATTGCCCGAACTTGGGCTCTGTCACGAATTAAATCAGGATAAATAATCATCATCTGACGAACTCTATCATCCACAACGCCTGGCCATATTTCTGCGTGTAAAACGAAGGGACCTTGAGCAACTGACGGCGTTACAGTAAATAGTGTTTCAAACGGCCAAACGCGACTGAATTGAACTAATTCCAGGTGTCGGCGCAGCTTGTATAGATAAGGAATGCCCACCAGTGCCTGACTACCTACCCGCCCTGGCCCAAATAGCCCCCATACCTCCTGTGTTCCTGGCAACCGGTTTTCAACTATGCGGAGTCTCTGCAAAACTCCACACGCAGTGATAAAAGGAAAACCTGGTGAGTAACGTTTTAAATTGTTAGTTTCATATTGGGTTGGACAACCCCAGAACGGTCCAGTCTTACCACATCCTGTAATTGCATTCAGTTCTCCAGCGGCATGGAACCTATTATTTTGGTTGTTAGTTCTATCTTCTACCCTTAATGCCAGTTCAGTCCAGATTTCCCACCATGCTTGAGTACCGGAAGGAAGATTTAACGCTCTTGCAAAACCGCTTGGGTAACCGTAAGGAAAATCAAATCCCACAAGCACCCTTCGCTTTTCCTTGACATGTTCTAATAGCACGTTTATGACATGTGAGGCACCATCTTTTCGAGTTTGGTGATATGTTTCCTGTTGGTAGTTTAAGCTAGGGATAAGCTCTCCGGACCACACCGCGTCTGCTGTTGGCCTCCGTGGCTGAACTCCATTAGCAGCACTCCAATCGACAAATATGTATGCATCAAATAACAGCAATATCATCCCTCCATGGATATCATTTCCAACTGCCCATTATAGACAATATTATCCTGGACTTTTGGAATGTGTTGAATCATCCACTTCTTCTTTAATGTACTTTTTGGACAATTTCTCCATAAAATTTACATTTCCTGCAACATTATGGAAATATGTTAGTATAAAGCACAAATGAAAAAGAGTGCATAGCGCACCCTTAAAAATAGAATTTTGGATATTTACTTTGTAGCGTATTTTATAAAGAGTGCGTATTAAGCATTAATTTAATTCTTTTCATAAATGCTACTACAGACTTTATATTTTACTCACACCATTTCTAAACCTGTTTACAACTGCATTAGTTATAAGTGCAATTAAAGCTGAAATAATTAGTTTATATAATGCCATATATGTAATTGCAATTTTAAAATATTCTCTTATTTTGTCCCATGTTGTTGCTGTTTCCAGCTAATACTTACTAAAAATACACTCAAATACCCTAACATTGAATAAGATATTATAAAACTTATAAAGAACCATTTAGTAATTTTCATGGGCTTCCCCCTATTTTTGGAATATTATAACCACAATGTACTATATAATCAATTTGTTGCACATAATCCATCGACCTGTGCCGCATCATATAGATGGATAGGTTTAATAATCCATTTTACTCAACTACATCTACCCTGACACATTATGTAGACGAATAGTAACTACCTTAGTTCTAGAATATCTTGATTTAACTTTATATTAGCAGAGCTAACTAATTCATCACGGTACTTCTGAAAATACTCATTACCCCCATCTTGGAGGTTTGAAGTTAATTCTCCTCTATCAATGGCTTCCTGAACTAACATCTCTCCTAACCTTCTTATAATTTCAAATTCTACTGCCTCATTAGGATATATATCCTCCCAATACTCTTTTTCAGATACTCCATAGGCATCTAATACTTCATCTGGTAAAATTGCTCTTGTATCTTCTATGTCTCTAAGCTGGTTCTCTATTAGTTCATCTGCTTCTTGTTTAGATAATTTGATCTCTCTTTGCTGAGCCTCATGAAGAAGTAATTTGTATCCTGCCCTTATCTTAATCGCCTCTTCAACAGAAACATCCATTCTGGAACCCTTTATTATAATTTCTACCTCGTCTCTTGTAATAATAATTTCATTATTTATAATTGCTGCCTCATTTTGTTGGGGAAATAAATAATTATATATTATTTCTTCTTGACTACTGGAATCTAGAATGCTTCTTTTAAGATATGTTAACCTTCCATCTCCATCCCAACTTTTTGGTATGTAAAAAAAGTCTTCTCTTCCCTCAGCTAATATCTTTATTTCTTTTGTTAGTACATTATACAAAACCATATCTACTGTGTTATACCACTCTGTTAGAGGTAACAGTTTTACATTGCTGAATTTACCAATTGCTATCCATTTTGAATCAGGAGACCAAAGGGGGCTTCCAACATATGGTATTGCATCTATTTTCTTAAACCAATCCATAGATATAAGGTAGCCTACTCGCTCTGAACTAGAACCTGCATCCGCAAAGACAAAATTAGTATCTGGTGACCAGTAAAACTTACATAGTCTATCTTCTACATCTGCAATTTGAATTGGCTCCACTTCTCCAACTCTCCATATGTACATTTTGTCATCCCAGCCATCTTTACCCCATGAAAAGGCTACTAACTTATTATCAATAGACCAATCCTGCCTAATAACAGCCTCCATTTCTTCTAGATAGTCTCTAATGATTTCAAAGGTGCTACTAGTTATTTTTAAAATTTCCTCTAAATCCTGCCCATTACTATCATTTTCTTGGTATTTATTCATTTCTTCATCATTAATCAATTGTTCTACCTTATAGTCAACACCTTCTTCTCCTTTACCATTAGGAGCTTCTAATGTATTTGAACAGGAAAGAGTAGAGAAAGAAAAAAGGGTAATAAGTATTATCAAGCTAATTCTAGTTTTAATGTTTATGAACATAAATCTATACATTTTAACCTCCACCTTTATAATTCCTTATTAATAAGTACCATAAGAAGCCAATTTGTTACACTTAAAATGAAAATAATCCTCTTTCTATGAGGATTATTAAAGCCTCAGGAGATTAAACAACAAATCTTGATGAAATAAAACAATTCACGGAAAATCCAAATATTATTTTTTTTCTAGTGGGCTTCATATAGAGAAAGCGATGGGTGGCTTGGGGAGAAAATAGAAGTGCTAGTGAGTAAATATTTAGAATTTGAGGGGGTTATACAAAATTATGCTTTACCCAGTACTGTTTATAATAGCAGGCTTTATCTTCGTGAAGATAAACCGGAATCTACCCGGTGGGCAAAAAGTTAGGAACCCTCCGTTAAGAAGGCTCCATTAGTGTCGTTCTGTTTTCTATTTTAATACATAAGTAGCTAATACTGATTGTAGTTGATATATGTTTAATGTCTTGTTAAATTTTTTCTCTATTGCACCCGGCGTACCCGAAACCCATATCTTGAGTTCTGCATCCAAATCAAAATTGCCTGCTGTTTCAATACTAAAATGGGTTATACTCTTATAAGGAATTGAGTGATACTCTATCTTTTTCCCAGTTAATCCTTGTTTGTCTACTAGAATTAATCTTTTGTTGGTAAATATAAACATATCTCTTATTAATTATAAGCTTTTTCTATCTGTTCATTCTCCGCCAATATATTAGTATATTCCTTTTGTACTTCCTGCACGTTAGCATAAATGATTCAATGGGTATGAATGGCATAATTGTAATCTCATCCAGGCAGAAGAAGCCTTATTTATCGGACAAGAAGTATTTATTACATAAAGGCTTTGAGGTGTGTGATTCTGTGCCACCATATTACGAACTGTTATGTCTGAAGCTTAATAAAAATGCACCTGACCCGAAGTTCAAGGAATGTGTAATAAAGCTTGAAGTGTCTCAAAAGCAAGGAGTTTCAGTTCATTATTCCCATCAATGCCCATTTTGTGAAAATTACATTGGCATGCTTAAAGAAGCTGCAAAAGAGGAAAACATACCACTTTTCATCAGAAAATATGAGACTTTGGAAGAAGCACAGCAAGCTCCAAGCGTATCAACTACATTCAGTTTGTTTTTGAATGGAAAATTCATTGCACATGAGATTTTGACCAAAGATAAGTTTAAGATACTGCTTTTGTGAACGACAGTATAAGAGGGCGGATAAATACTAGAAAACTATTTAAATTACTCAAACAAAAAAGGATTCTGAGGAAATATCAGAATCCCAAATCCTTGGTTATCACCCTATTGCTTTTTTCAGCGTATTAATAAAACTAACAGCTTCTTCAAGTGCCTTAAGTGTATCGCCTTTTTGTACATTTTCCTCAATCTTTTGTATAATAGCACTTCCCACAATAACCCCGTCTGCCTTATTAGCCATTTTACGTGCTGTATCAGGTCCAGAAACACCGAAGCCCACGGCAAGGGGCAATTTTGTCTGCAACCTCACTTGATCCAAAAAATCCTCCAACCCCCCAGAAGTACTTTGCCTGGTTCCTGTAACCCCAGTAACACTTACACAATAGATAAATCCTTTAGAAAGCTGGGCAATTCTCTTTATTCTTTCTGGAGAACTGGTAGGTGCCACCAATAATATCAGATTTATATTATTACTATCTGCAGCCTTCTTTAAGTAACCAGCTTCCTCTAATGGCAGGTCAGGAATTATCAAACCATCTATGCCCACAGACGCTGCCCTGGCAATAAAGTTTTCTACACCTGTTACATATACGGGGTTATAATATGTCATAATAATTAACGGCACTTGCGTTTTTTCTCTAAGTCGTTTTACTAAAGAAAATATCTTTTCCAAAGTTACTCCACCAGCCAGGGCCCTGCCTGACGCCCTTTGAATGATCGGCCCATCAGCAACTGGGTCAGAATAGGGAACACCCAGTTCGATTATATCTGCTCCGCTTTCTGCCAGTATTGTTGCCAACTGCTCGGTAAACTCAAGGCTTGGATCACCACAGCTAACATAGGGAATTAATGCTTTTTCATTTTTTTTGTGCAGCATGTCCAAAACATTATCAATTCTGTTCAATTTTGCTCACCACCTAAAATACTTAGTACTTCTGCCACGTCTTTATCTCCCCTGCCCGAAAGACAAATTACTAGTACTTTATCCTCATCTAAAAGAGGTGCCAGCTGACAAGCATATGCAACTGCATGGGCACTTTCTAGTGCTGGGATTATTCCTTCTAAATTGGATAGTAGCTTAAATGCTTCCATGGCATCTTTATCCGTTATAGCTTCATATTTGGCCCTGCCTATATCTTTGAAATAACTATGCTCAGGTCCTACTCCAGGATAATCCAACCCAGCGGAAATAGAATGGGCTGGAAGAATTTGTCCGTCAATATCCTGCAGCAGGTAGCTTAAAGCACCATGCAAGACCCCTTTACTTCCAGCAGTTAAGGTTGCTGCGTGCTTATCAGTATCTATACCACTACCTGCAGCCTCCACACCAATCATTTGTACCTTTTGTTCATCCTTAAAGGGGTAGAAAAATCCCATGGAATTGCTGCCACCTCCCACACAGGCAACCAGATAATCCGGCATACAATATTCAATTTCTCTTATTTGCTCCCTGGTTTCTTCACCAATTATCTTTTGAAAACCCCTTACCATTGTTGGATATGGATGAGGACCCACAACAGAGCCGATTACATAATGACTGTCCCGGACTGTGCCAACCCAATTACGTAAAGCTTCATTGGTGGCATCCTTTAGGGTTTTGGTGCCAGTTTCCACTTCATTAACCTTAGCACCAAGAAGCTTCATTCTAAATACATTTAAGGACTGGCGTCTGACATCCTCTGCCCCCATGAATATTTCACATTGAAAATCAAGTAGTGCTGCCGCTGTAGCAGTTGCCACTCCGTGCTGACCAGCACCTGTTTCGGCGATTATTCGCTTTTTCCCCATTCTCTTTGCTAAAAGAGCCTGTCCCAGACTATTATTTATTTTATGGGCACCTGTATGGTTTAAATCCTCTCTTTTAAGATAGATTTTTGCACCGCCTAAATATTTAGTCAATTTTTCTGCATAAAATAAAGGTGTAGGTCTTCCCACATATTGATTTAAATAATAAGCCAATTCCTCTTTAAACTCCTTATCATCCTTAAATCTTTCATAGGCCTCTTCCAGCTCATTTAATGCACACATCAATGTTTCTGGAACATATTGACCCCCAAATTCCCCAAAATATCCTGATCGTTTCATCATTTATTTACCTCCCGAAATAACTTGTAAAGCTTTTCGTGATCCTTCTTTCCGATCTCTCTTTCAACACCGCTGCCAACATCTACTCCAAAGGGATCTGCTTCCTTAATGGCTCGTACCACATTTGACGGGTTAATGCCACCTGCAATAATAACAGGTATGTTATCCCAATTGAAGTTTGCTGCCAATTCCCAGGGGAAAGTCCTGCCGGTACCCCCTGGCAATCCTTCTACATAAGTATCAAGCAAGACTTTGTCTATTGCACAACTCTGCACATAGGGTATTATTTCATCCCAACCCTTCCCGGCATTCACTCTAAAAGCCTTTATGACCTGCCTGTGCCCGTCTGTGTCCATAGGGGTAGATTGGTAAAACTCCCTAATTTCTTTGCAGTATTGCGGAGATTCGCTGCCATGAAACTGCAGCCCGGTCAAGCCACAATACTCAGCTATTCTCTTAACTTCATCTGCATCACTAATTAGGAAAACACCAATTTTCTCAATTTTTGGCGGTAAACTGGCAATAATTTCTCTAACCTTTTCGGGTTCAATCTGGCGCTTACTGGGAGCAAATATAAATCCCAAGGCATCAGCACCAAGTTCTACCGCCTTTTTTGCATCTGGAAGATTTGTTATGCCACAAATTTTTATCCAGGTCATAGAACTTCACCTAGAAGTTCCTGTATTTTCCCATCTATATCTAGACTGGTAACTAAAGCCTCTCCCACCAGGATAGCATCCACTCCAGCTTCTGCTAATTTTTTTACATTCTCACCTGTAGAAATACCGCTTTCGCTAACAAGTATACAATCATTTGGTATAAGCTCTACAAGCTTCAAAGTTGTAGCAATATCAGTTTTAAATGTTCTTAAATCACGGTTATTAATGCCTATAATCCTGGCACCACAGCCCATAGCTGTCTTCAGTTCCTCCCCAGAATGAACCTCTACCAAAGAATGAAGCCCTAGTTCCCCTGCAAGCTCAATAAAATATCTTAACTGACTTTCATCTAAAATGGCTGCAATCAAAAGCACTGCATCTGCTCCATTATAAGCTGCTTCATACACCTGATATGGATCTATAAGAAAATCCTTACGCAAGATAGGTAATTTTATTGCTTTCCTGACCCTTTGTAAATCCTGCAGACTGCCTTGAAAAAACTTGCTATCTGTAAGCACAGAAACTGCAACTGCTCCTGCCCTTTCATAAGCTAAAGCTATTTTTACAGGATCAAAATTCTCCATGAAAACTCCCTTTGAAGGAGAAGCCTTTTTAACCTCGGCTATTAGACTAATTCCAGGTTTTACAATTGACTCTTTAAAACTTATCCTTGCTTTTTGTGATAAATTCTTTTTGAGCTGTTCAAGAGGCATATTTGATTTACTATTGCTAACTTCAACTTTTTTATGCTCTACAATCTTATCCAAAATCATATTGTTACCTCCAAACTCAAATCAATATGGCTCATATATACCAACTCTTCCAGTTTTTTCATTGCCTTTCCTGAGTCAATTGTCTCAGCAGCAATTTTGACCCCTTCATGTAAATCCTTTGCAGCCCCAGCAGCAGAAATAGCAGCTGCTGCATTTAACAACACTATCTCACGGTGAGGGCCCTTTTCTCCAGACAGTACTCTTTTTATAATTTGCACATTACAGGAGGCATCATCTCCCTGCAAATCTGAAAGCTTTCTCCGAGGAATTCCAAAATCTTCCGGTCTAATCTCATATGTCTTTATGCTACCCTTATTCAAGTGGGTAATTTTTGTAGGCCCAAGCGTAGAAATTTCATCTAATCCCCCAGATCCGTGTACCACATAGGCACCTTCTACTCCTAATCTCTCCAGCACTTGTGCTATAACTTCCGTTAAGTTAGGATCATAGACACCTAGCACCTGAAACTTGGCCCGTGCTGGATTGGTAAGGGGCCCTAGAACATTAAAAACGCTGCGTATTCCAATCTCTTTTCTCGGCCCTATTGCATATTTCATAGCTTCATGAAAAACCGGTGCAAAAAGAAAACCCAGGCCAATTTCATCAAGGACCAATTCTACCTCCTGAGGTGAGAGGTCTATCTTTACTCCCATGGCTTCAAGTACATCTGCACTTCCACATTTACTTGACACCGAACGGTTACCATGCTTGGCAACGGCCAAACCTGCACCTGCCACCACAAAAATAGTCGTGGTTGAAATATTAAAGGTTCCCGTTCCATCTCCTCCAGTTCCACATGTGTCAACCAAAATAGAATGTTTGCTGTTTATGGGAAATGATTTGTCTCTCATTACCTGTGCACAGCCTAGAATTTCTTCGAGGGTTTCTCCCTTCATCCTTAGTCCTGTTAAAAAACTTCCAATTTGGGCAGAAGTTGCCCTTCCTTCCATCACCTTTAGCATTACTTCACTAGTTTCTTTAAATGAAAGATTTTCTCTTTGAATTACTCTGCTAATTGCCTCTCTAATCATCATCTCAGCTCCTCTCAACTTATTACGGAAAGGGGACACACCTCTATTTAATGTCTAGCTTTATGGAGGAGGAATGTCCCCAACCTAGTTGCAAAAAGTTCTGCAAAACATGGTGTCCGTACTGGCTTGCATATGATTCTGGGTGAAACTGTACTCCAAAAGTAGGGTGATTCTCATGCTGAACTGCCATGATAGTACCATCATCGGTTACGGCTGTTACATGAAGTGCTTTTGGAATACTATCTTTTTCAAGCACCAGGGAATGATAACGAGCAACTGTAATACCCTGGGGTATGCCTTCTAAAATTCCCGTATTCTCATGATAGACAACTGAAGTCTTCCCATGTAAGGGCTTTTCAGTTCGAACAACCCTGGCACCAAATACTGCTCCAATGCATTGATGGCCCAAGCAAACACCTAAAATAGGAACTTTACCCGAAAAGTGGTGTATTACCTCCATACAAATTCCTGCATTTTCAGGAGTACCGGGACCTGGGGAAATTACTATTTTCTCGGGAGACATCCCTTGCAAATCCTTTATAATAGTTTTATCATTTCTGACTACTTCAACATCTTCTCCTAACTCTCCAAAATACTGGACCAGGTTATATACAAAGGAGTCATAATTATCGATTACTAACAGCAAGAAGCTCCCCCCCTTTAGCTATCTCCACAGCAGTTAAAAGTGCCTGTGCTTTATTACAAGCTTCATGATACTCCATTAGTGGATTTGAATCTGCTACTATACCAGCTCCAGCTTGGATAAATCCTCTATCTTTTTTAGCAATCAAGGTTCTGATAGTAATACATGTATCCATATTTCCGGTATAACTGATGTATCCAACTGCACCTGCATACGGTCCTCTGCCATCAGTTTCCAACTCATCTATAATTTCCATTGCCCTTATCTTGGGTGCACCGGATACCGTACCTGCTGGGAAGGAAGCTCTTAATATATCAAAACAGGTATAGCCTTTTTTAAGAGTACCGGTTACATCTGAAACAATATGCATAACGTGTGAATAGTTCTCAATACACATGAAATCCTTTACTTTAATGGTTCCATACTCGCACACTCTGCCCAAATCATTGCGCCCCAAATCTACTAGCATTAAATGTTCTGCTTTTTCTTTTTCATCTGCCAGTAATTCATCTGCCAGCTGTTTGTCATCCTCTAATGTTTCACCCCTTGGTCTTGTTCCTGCTATAGGTTTTACTTTTGCAATCCCGTCTACCACTTTGACCATTATCTCCGGGGATGAGCCAATTAGATTTATATCATCGAAAGAAAGATAAAACATATATGGAGATGGATTTAAACAGCGTAGACTGCTATATATTGCTAAAGGGTCCGTTTCCAACTTTAATTTTATTTTTTGAGACAAAACTACCTGAAATATGTCTCCGGCAATTATATATTCCTTAGCCCTTCTTACCATTTCCTGAAATTCATCTGAGGTGCAATTATGCTCATAATCAGCACAGCTCTTCATATTTTGCATATTTTGTTCTTCTAAAGTAACTCTTGTTAGTTGTTTACTTAAAATGGAACTAATCTCTTTTATCCTCAAAACAGCCCTTTCATAATCTTTTTCAGGATTATCTCCTACTTTTGTATTAACTACAATTTTCATTGTTTGCTTAACATGGTCGAAAATGATTACTGTATTTGCAAACATTAAGAAACAATCTGGGTACTCAGTATTCTTACCTACAGGTTTGGGAAGCTTTTCCCAGTAACGTATCATATCATACCCAAAGTAACCAACTGCTCCTCCGCTAAAAGCTGGCAAACTGGGTATATTTAAAGTTGTATAACGGTTAAATATCTTCTCCAATTCTTTTAATGGATCCACACTATCATACTGAACTGTCTCTCCTTCTTCTGTTATAGCAACCTTTCCATCCTTTGCTTGAAAAAGTATCGAAGGTTCAACCCCTATAAAAGAATATCTACCTAATTGCTGGCCACCTTCTACGCTTTCCAGCAAAAAAGCATAGGATTCCTTTTTGAGCTTTATAAAAGCTGACAAAGGAGTCTCAAGAGCCGATGAAAGCTCGCTGTATACTGGAATTAAATTTGCTTGTGCAGCCAAGTTTTTGAACTCTTCTTTAGAATGAGGAAACACCATCTTCCACCCCCTCCATACATCGGTCTAGATACTGCTCTCCACACTCCTGAACCACTTTAGCTAACATCTAACCTCACCTCATCTCATCTCAAATTTTTCGCGGAACACACCTTGCTTGCCTCTTAAATGGTAAAATAAAAAAGCTTCTCGTCCTATAATAGGGACGAAAAGCTTACGTCACGCGGTACCACCCTCATTGGCTAATAAAAGCCCACTCTTTCAAGTACGGGACTATGGGTATTCATCAAGTCCGATACCTGCCTTTTTTTAACGGTAAAGGTTTCCGGTAGGCTGCTACTCTTGCATATGCGCAATTTCGACCTACAGCTTGTGGGTCCATTCACCATATCCGGTACACGCCGAAATTCCACTACCTCCGGCTCTCTGGAGTGCCTGCAAAATGCCTACTATTCCCACGCATTGCTTTTGTCTTTGATAGATATTATTAATATAATATTTCCCCATACTTGTTTTGTCAAGAGAAAGTTTTTAACTAATTCAATGGTCTCTGATCGATTTTTGACTAATTCAATGGTTCTATTCCACTCATAATAATTTCTGTCTTAGCTAACAGCTCTTTTGTTAAAGAGTCGCTTAATGGTTCTTCCAGCCATGAAAATAGTGTGAAAAAATAAATACCAACTAGAATATCAGATACATGCTCAGTATTTATATTAAAACGAAATTCTCCCTGTTGCTTCCCTTCCTCTATAATTGTCTATTGGTTAGGACTGGTATACCACCCATTGTGTTTCCACTTATCCTATTACAGTTCCCTTGTTCCTGTCATTCTAGCTTTACATAACAGTTTTAGCCCTACCCTTTAACCCGGCTGCCGTTTTCAACTAGTGTGATTGCATTATTGAAACCTTTCAACCTTTTTTGGTTTTCTGTTGAATTCCACCGAAGTATATGTAATTCAACGACAGCACCCCACATGGGAGCGAGTTGCTTCTATTCGCAACCCTATTAGTTACGAGCCGTACTTTCGGATATTCGTCATCCTATTAGACATTCTAAGCATGACTGCTTTTTAGCCTCCAGCGTACTTAATATCATCACAGATATCATTTTCCGCTACTTCACCAAGCTTCGTACATTAGACATGGCATTGCTTCATGCACGTCGGAGTATTAGAGATTTTGTTACCCCTCACACAGAGTCAGGCAGGTACTTCCCCTACCAATTCAAATGACTAGTTCTACTTGCTATTATTTTACTCGTAGTCCGATTTTATTGTATATTTCTATACAGTCTGTTCGGAAACAAGGCGCACACTTCGCCTAATAGACATAATACCTAAGTATTTTCTAATATGCCGCATCTAGTTACTTTTCATATTTCCTATTGGACAATTTCCCCATAAAATTTACATTCCTGCTGCATTATGGAAATATGTTAGTGCAAAGCACAAATGAAAAAGAGTGCATAGCGCGCACCCTTAAAAATAGAATTTTGGACATTTACCTTGTGACGTATTTTAGATACTATGAATTAAAAAAATCTTTTATTCCTTCACATTTTAAAGATTATGTGTCTTAACTCCAAACACAGATTATGCTCATAACAAGAAAATCTCATTCACTTGTTTTTTCTTCATATTTCAGGAATGATACCTTCAACAGATGTCGAACCAATTTCGGGATAATAAGAAACGTGATTTTTATAAAGAGTATAGATTTCGTTGGAAGTTGCAATGACAGTCCCGTCTGTAAACATCAAAGCCAACTGTGTCATTTCTTCGTTGATAAGGATTGTACCTATTACATCCATATCGGGAAAACTGGCATTTTGAAAATATAGCAGCCTCTGTATGTTTTGCTCATCACCCCACCGAATGCCTGCTTGCATATCTTTTCTGCCCGTTTTTTCATAGGATAGGATGTGAAATTTTCCACTAAATGAATCGTCATCACGAAAGAGATAGTTACTTTTTTCTCCATCTATGAAAACAGTTGTTTTGTCAGTTAAAACTCCATTTTCGTATATATTTGCAGATATTTCTTGCTTTATATTTTGGTTAAATGGAATTATAGAAAGTACCCAAAACCCAATAACTAAAGCCACAACCACTTTTCCAATCGTTTTATATTTCTGTTTCATCCTCTTATACCCCCAAATACTAATAATATTTGCCACGCATTTTCCATCCAATATGCCTATCATTTAGTAATATATAATCATGTTAATCTCACTAATGTACTATTCGTTAAGGTATTGTGATAAAGTGAACTAAATTACGGAAAGCTCCCACAGATATAATGATGCAATAGAGCCATATGGTGAATACCTTTTTCTATACCTATTAAATTTTTCCTTTGTTAGATCCTTAAGACCGTATAAATTCATCATTCCTCTACGGATAGCTAAATCTCCGTAACTCACTACATCAGGACGACAGAGTGAAAAAATCAACAACATCTCAGCGGTCCAAATACCAACTCCATTTAGTGCAGAAAGCTTTTTTATTATCTCCTCATCAGTCAAAGTATTAAGTTCTTCAAAATCTACCTCACCAGATATAGCGGCATTTGCAATTCCTTTTATATATCCAGCTTTTCTTACAGTCATACCACAACCTTGAATTTCAGCTAGGCTTACCTTTGCAATGCTTTCTGGTGTTATGCTTCCAAGAAGACTAGAAAACCTATTCTGCACAGTTTCCGCAGCTTTATTTGAAATCTGCTGGCTGATAACGCTTGAAACAAGTGCAGTAAACGGTTCAGGGGTAATCTCTCGTTTTAACATGCCTATTTTATCAATAGCTGCACCTAGCTTTCTGTCCCTACTTTTTAAATATTCAATTTCTCTTTGTTCGTACTTAAAAATTGGCATATTCTTATATTCTCCATTTCAAGCAATTCTTTCAATTACAGTACAATAGCGCGAGTCATCTATTCCATACAAAGGTAGTATGTAATAAATATCAGAATTAAATTATGCTTATTTACAAACCCTATAGTCCATATCATTAGGTTTAGGTAATTTATAAAGTTAACCCTTGTAGGTCCTATTTTACCATATAAAACTTCATTAAGTCTTGTCCTAATCTGTTCAATTAAGACTGTGTTAGCAGGTTTATGGACCAGGTGCTGCGGTTTTGACCTAGCGTTACTTTACCGACCGACCTTAGACATAACACCAAGTATGGGCGGTAAGGTATAAGCGGTTGAGCTAGAAATTCAAAATGACCTCGAAAGAATCCGTTAAAAAGCAAAGCATGAAATCATCTGTATTACAAATAAAATCCCTGTGAAATTACCAGGGATTGCATTTGATATTTTTTCATTTAGTGTTTTTGAGACGCATCTTATAGATAATGTGCAACAACTAATTTGTCATAGCTCAACTTAATTAATATATCTAACTACACTTACTTTAAGAAAAATAATTTTAATATTATCAAAAGCAATAAAACTGTACTACCATTTAAGATGCTTAAGATGTATACTTTTGACTCTTTTTCAAATTTCCATTCTATAAAAGCACGAAAACCAAATAATACAGTAAAAAATATAGGAAGATAATACTGCCTTAATTCACTGCTCTTACTAAAAAAAGTCATTGTTATTAATGCAATAATAATTACTACTTCTGACCATTTATGGACTTTATTAACATGCTTATATAATCCCTTTTTCTTTTTAATATTAAACTTGTTTATAATAATTTTTTCTGCAACTATAACTAATATTAAAAAAGCAATTAAAAAAATAAATATCATCTAATCCTCCTTCCCTAAGTCACTTTTTCCATAAAATGTGCCTTATCATATAGATTTTATGTAAAGTTAGAACTTCTAACCCACTAATTTTCATACTTCAAAGCTTCTCTTATTATATCTTTATATCGTAGACCACCTTCCCAAATCATTTCTTCTATTGCATCTTGCGATATGCCTGCATTCTCTAGGTTAGCAATTAGTTCTGTATTTGGAAAAATAAAATCTAATTCTTTTATAGTTAGTAAGCTATCTGTTGTGCCAAATCATACAGACTAGGTATCGAATAGTCCATGGGAGAAGTTCTGATAGTTTAATACATAACAATAGTATTGTACATTATCTATTCCTTATTTTTATCGAAGCAAAGTCATGTAAAGTAGCAGTTCGAAAATATTTCTTTCATTTTATTATTAGTACCAAAAGTTGTTATTTTGTTACACCTATAAATAAAAAAACTTCTTGGGGGTATATTAGTATTGGGTTTCTGCTACAGTAATTACCTTTTTACATAACTTAAAAGGCTCTCCGTAGAGAGCCTCAACTGAGTATTATTAACCGGCACTCTGGACCTGCGTAAAGCCAAATTCCATATAACCACATCCAGATGGTACCCCCAACTCTTTTTTCGTAGAATTTCCTTATGGGAGAAAACTTTATATCCTCCTGTTACTTCTATATTATTGTGCTTCAAAGAAAAGTTCTAGCGGTCATTACCACTTTCTACAATAGCTTCCACAGCGCGATTTTTTGTCACCATAGTGGAATAAACCACATCCAAATCGTGAGCTTCCACATCCTGCTCGTGTATTACTATCCTTAATTAAAGGACACTTGCTTGTTGACTCCATGTTTGACTACACTTTAAAGCTCTCACTAATAGATATTACTATTAGCTGTAGCACAAAAATTTGAAAACAAGGAAACACATAATAATTTTTTAGCCAATGAATATATATTTTTGAGCTATCCTTATACTTTCTGTTTTGGTTTCTGAGCATATAGCTTCGTTATAGTACTGCTCTGCAAGTTCTTTGCCCTTTTCGCTTTCTACCATATTCATTATCTTTCCAATGAAAGCAAAAATATCGTCGTGTGCTAGTTGGCATAAATAATTGTATCTTGTTAACATTCTTTTACCTCCTCTTAGACAAATTACTAACTACATCAGAATTTATCGCATTTTTTAAACTGTTAGCTTATAAAGCTACGTGCCTTTTCTAGGGCTGGAGTTATAGCTTCTGTTGCTTTAGCTATAAATGATTCTGCAATGAATTGAGTGTCTAGATTGTGCTATCTATATATGAAGTTTCTGAGCTAGAAAGCTAACTATCTTTTCATTCACATTTAACCATAACATCGCAGGCAATAGCAGCACTCGAAAAGAGTAGGATTACCATTAAAATCAAGTCCATCAACATTGTTCGTTCCATGAAGTCGTCTTTATATGCAAGGTCAAGAAGTGAAAAGGTATATATTAAAGTTGAAAATAAATGAGTTACTAAGCTATTTACCTTACAAGTTAAAACAAAAAATCTTCTTAAAAAATTCTGATAGGCTGAATTTTTTGGGCTTTGGGGTTATGCTAGTGCTTTGTATTATTTGATGTAAAAATTCCTTTTCTTCTCTACTTAAGAAATGTTTTAATTTAAGCACTATCTTTTCATCCTTTCTCTAATTTAATAACTATCTTAGCGAATACTTCCTAAAGAGTTTAGAAATACAAAAAAATAGGATTGCCAAACTGGCCACTCCTATTTAATAAAGCTTAAATAAGCTTCTAAGTCTGGTGGCTTGGCAGTCATAGTAATGCAAAAAAATTACCTCTGCACACTTTAGACCCATAGCTTTGCGTCACTATCTTTCGATAGCTTTGCCTTTTTCAGCTGTAATATAGTTTTTTTAATAAAAGTCCTATTATTTTAAGACTTTAGTCCTGTTTACATTCTATAAAAGTAATTGAATTCCTTCTGAGAGATTTAACTTTTATTATCACTATTGCTATTATTTGTGTTTTAATCAAAGATAAGTCGTTCTATTCTAAACATCAAAATAGACTTATAGTGAATTGATAACCTCTGAAATACCCTTTGATTTTATGCGTTTAAGTGGACTAATCACAGAGTAAATAGTAACTAATAGAGTAAGACTGAATATCATAATAATCTCAACTAAAGGAAATTCCCAAATCACATGAAAACTTGAAAGGTAGTTAGAAATCAATACTTTTTGCAGTAAAATTCCTAATGTGCATCCCATAAGGCAACCGGTCAGGCTGTATGCAGCAGCCTCTGATAAAATCATCTTCTCTAATTGGGTTCCAGACATTCCAACCGCCCGCATGACCCCTAGATACTTGGTTTTTGACGCAACGCTGGTGTTCATAGTGTTTATAAGATTCAAGATGCTTATCAAAGCAATTACCGCTACAAAACCATATACAAAGACAGCCATTGTTATATATATCTGATTGATCTCGGCGTTTTTTTGGCGCACGTCATGGAAGGATATGCTGTTATCCACCATGGCCTTTATAGCATCAACGGTTTGTTCATCCGCTTTTCTCCTAAGTTGAATGTCTACGGCTTTGAATGAAGCTTCACCAGTAAGCTCGGTAAATATTGCTTCTGTAGTAATAAATGTAGTTAAAGTCAATTCATTATCGCTAAAGGGTACAGAACGCAATATACCCATAACAGTTAACTCTTTTGTGCCGGTAGGGGTATCAATATAGACCTTATCCCCCGGTTGTAGATTGGCGGTATCTGCCGTAATGTTATTTCTTAAGTGACTGGCAACAGCAATAACCCCTTTCCCCTCATTCATCCTGACCTCTGAAAGTTCCCCAGCTATCAGGTCAGCTTTTGCCCAGTTCAGCTGATTTCTATCGTAGGAAATAAGCCCTGATTTTTCGGGAGGTACGAATAGACCGTTATCTTTTACTGTAACCCCATTCACGGCCTCTTTATATGTATCGGTCAGTTTTGACGCATCAAAGGTAGCGTTAACATAGCCGAACATCCTTCCATAGACTCTTTCCGCTCCATCAAGAGCCGACAGTTTTGCATATACCTCGTCGTCTATACCCTGTTCTGATACCAAGGAAATATCAGGAGTGTACGGTTTGGTAGTTTTAAGCGAGGAATGCATAAAATCGATAAACACATTAAAGCCCAGGAATAGAATTATACTTACAGCAATGGAGCACGACATGAGAAAAAGCGTTTTCTTTCGCATAAAGGCATTGTTTATTCCCATCGCTATTTCAGCACGCAAGATCTTTGATAAAAAACCAAGCTTTTTTCTTTTAGAGATCTTTATTTCGTTGCTTCCCGTTACGGCATTCACAGGAGAAACCCGTGCCGCCTTTTTTGCAGGCAGTAAAGAAGCAATAAATACAGTCAAAAAGCCGATAACTACTCCGGCCGCAATACCTATTATACTTATGCTAAACAGGGGGATATCTTTGAATATGCTATTGTTAAAAAACTTTAATATAGCACTGCAAACAAAGGCCATAAACATGCCTGCAAGAATACCCAGAGGAATTGCCCGCAGGGTTATGACCAGTCCTTCCCTTCGGATCAGCTTTTTTATCTGTGACTTGGATGCTCCGACACACCTTAAAAGGCCGAACTGCCGGACCCTTTCCATAACAGAAATGTTAAAAGTATTGTATATCATCACAACGCCTGCTACGAGGACGATACTAAACAAAATGGCACCGATGATATACATCCCGATGGCTGCTTTGTGTTTGCTTTGTCCCATTACTGCGAGCAGGTGATTATTAAGTTCAATTTTGTCATCGGCAATATTAAGACCATTCTTGATATCTGCTACCGCTTCATTGATCCTGACCCTTTCCTTAAATTCAACAAGATACAAAGTTGGTTTTTCAGACTCAATATTACTGACACCGACCGTTGATACAAATACGCCAGGCATGGCGGCAGCCTTCATATTTCCCAAATCGTTATAGATGCCGCTAATGACGTATTCCCTTTCAATATTATCCTCAAAAGAGAGCTTAACCGTGTCGCCAATATCCGCATCCAGATACAAGCCTTCAGTCGCCCATTGTTCCACCATAATCTCATTTTTACCAGTTGGATATCTCCCTGCCAGAACTTTTATGTTTAAATTCCCGGCAAAAGCTTCATCCATCGCTCCAAGCCGGCAGGAGATACCGTTTATAGTCCCACTTCCAAAGTCCTTCCATCTTCCCGAATTTTTAACGTCGATGCGGCTTTTTATGGAAGAAACCTCTTTATCACTTGCATCAATGACAGCAAGATGGTAATTCCCATAATCGTGAATTACCTGTAATTTTTCGAACCGCATAAAGACATCCAACATGGAAAATACTCCGGTAACAAGAGCAACCGAAATCGCCACGCTAACAATGGCCAACCTGGTCTTTCTCCTGTGCATGGAAAGGTACTTGGAAGCAAGTTCGGTGTAATGATTCATCTGCCTCCACCTCCTAGCTCAGTAACCACTCCATCCTCTACTTGGAATATTCTGTCTGCAACGGAAGCATAGTTTTCATTGTGCGTAATCATAATCAAAGTCTGTCTAAACCTTTCTACGGACAGCTTCATCAGATCAATTACATCTCGACTATTTTTACTATCAAGATTTCCTGTCGGCTCGTCGGCCAAAATAATTGCAGGCTTAGTTGCTAGAGCTCGCCCAATTGCCACGCGCTGTTGTTGTCCTCCTGAAAGCTGACTGGGAAGATGATATTTTCTTTCCTTCAGTCCCAATATCTCCAGCAGTTCATCAATATACTGCCGATCTGGTTTCTTATAATCCAACAGTAAGGGCAGGATTATGTTTTCCTCGACATTTAATTCAGGAACCAGATTGTAGGCTTGAAAAATGAAACCTATGTTACGCCTGCGAAAAACCGCCAGCGCCTCTTCCTCCATTGCATAAATATCCCTGCCATCTATAAAAACCCTTCCGGAAGTTGGCACATCCAAAGCCCCAAGCATATTAAGAAGTGTACTTTTTCCGGAACCCGATGGTCCTACGATAGCAATGAAATCACCCTTGGAAATAGAAATTGACACCTTAATTAAAGCCTTTACCATTGTTTCGCCCTGACTATAAGTTTTTGATAGATTTTCTGTTTTCAGTATTTCCAATTTTTCCACCTCGATCATTATTCTAATAGTTAATTTAAGAACAACAATAGAATAACCTATCCACCTTACTCTGACATGAATTAAACCTTACAATTTTGTAAGGTTTGGCAAATGGACGGTAAATTTTGTTCCTTTTTTAATTATACTTTCTACTGATATGTATCCCCCGTGCATTTCAATAATCGTTTTCGCCAGAGTTAATCCTACTCCAGTCCCTTGTTTTTCCTGCGAAAACCGGCTCCTATAAAATCTTTTAAAAATATGATTGATGTCATCAGGGTGAATTCCTTCCCCGTTATCTTCGACGGTTATTTTTGTTATCAACGGCGTTGTGCTAATTATAACTCTGATGTGGTTTCCGGCTCCTGTATGTTCCACAGCGTTTTTAAACAAGTTACTCAAGGCTTCAAACATCCATTCCTTGTCGCATGGATATGAAACTATACCATGGGATATTATCTCAAAGGTTTTTTGCTCCTTTAACAACCTGGTTTCAAAACTTTCGGCCACCTGTTCCATAATGTCGTTAAAAATATGTACTTTTTTATTAAGCTTTATGATTCCAGCATCCAACCTAGCCAACTTTAATAGATTGGCTATCAAGGTTTGCATCCGTCCCAGCTCATTTTCGCTTTTATTTAAGAAGCTTGTTATTACATCATTGTCTGTATTTTCATTTTTCATGATCTCATTATACATAGTAAGGGCAGATAAAGGGGTTTTAAGCTGATGGGATATATTTGTCAGATTTTCCTTTAAAAAGACCTTGTTATCTTTTTCTTTTTCGATATGGGTGTATAAGGATGAAGTCAACATATTAACAGATGACGCTAATTTTGATAAACTGCCCTCCTCATTATCATAAAGCCTGGTTGAAATTTCTCCGTTCATAATTTTATTAATATCAGTATTATACCGTTCTAGTTTCTTATAATGGTTTCTCAAAAAACAGTAACTAAAAAACAAGGTGGCAGATATAAACAAGATTGACAATATGAAATTTATTATCCCATTTGTTTCATAAAATCTACTGACTTGAGGAAGCAAGTGCAATTGAATACTATCCTTATAGCCCACCTGTTCTAACAAGGATTTTCCTGTTTCCTGGTGACTAGATGTCTTTTCCGCCGTGAAGGCTTCCCGAATTTCATGAGACAGCTCCGGATATTTTTGGCTTAAATAACCTGCAATCTCATAATCATGCTCAAGCATCTCTTTTCTAAAACTGATCGCATTTATGTAAGCTGCAATTTGAAAGAGTATAATTCCGGCAATAAAGACTAACATAAGCGATATAAATAATTTTTTGACTTCTTTATTAACTAGTAGATTCATAAAAACCCCTTATACAATATTCCACTTATATCCCATTCCTCTAGCTGTTACTAGAAATGATGGGTCCTTTGGACAATCTTCGATTTTTGCTCGCAACCTGCTGATATAAACTGCCAAGGTATTATCATCAACAAAACATTCACGGCAATCCCATAATTTTTGCATTATTTGTTCTTTTGATAATATGACCTTTGGATTCTGCATAAACAGGCATAATAATTTGTATTCTACTGATGTAAGTTCTAATTCCACTCCATTTTTCATTACTTTGCCTTCTAAAAGCTTTACTGTAATACCATTTGAATTTAATTCCGCTAATTGTTGCTTATCATGATTCGACCGCCTTAAGGCTGCATTTATCCTTGATAAAAGCTCATTTAGTTTAAATGGTTTTGTTATATAATCATCCCCACCAATATCCAAACCCATGACAATATTCACTTCTTCATCTGAAGCGGTCAAGAAAATTATTGGAATGTTTGATGTTTGCCTAACTGCTTTACACAAGTCAAAACCACTACCATCAGGAAGCATTAAATCCAATATAATTAGATTGTATTCAGGTAGCTTTAAACATGCTTTGGCTTCTCTTACAGTTCGAGCAATGGTTACATCAAAGTCATGTTTAGAAAGTGAAAATTTCAAGCCTTCAATGATGCTTAAATCATCTTCAACTAATAAAATATTTTTCATGAAATGCCTCCATCCTCCCTTTTTATATTATTATTCAAATGCCAATTTAGTTATTTTGTCCTGATCCTCTAGGCATCTGCTAGATTATCCAACCCTTCTTCAATGTACTTTCGGACACATTAGTACCGATGCCAACATATTCAAAATTCAGGTCCCCTTCATCTCCATTTAATAGCCAATCATCACCTTCTAGTATAAACCCTGGTGTTTCAGTTTTACTAGACCAAACTTTTAAACTTATGTAATCAAACATCATTTCGTATGAACATCCCTGGAATAAAATTAACTACTGCAGAATATTACTGTACACCTAAGCATTTAAGCTTTAAATTACCTACTACAGAAACCTAAAATTTTTACCCCATTATCCAACTACCTATTATTAGCCTTATCCGAAGTTAAGTTTTCCCCCCAGTATATGGATACTGGTAAGTAATATAGCTTTAAAATTCCTTCTTAATTAATTATCCTTCGAGACCGAATCAAGTGTTCACGAAGGTAGTACGCCTCGGAAGAAGCCATTTCAATGAGTGCATTCAGTAAAACACAACAGGCTTCATGTAAGTCCCTTGGTAATGGTTCAGTATTATCAAGCAGTAAGTATCTCTGAATAGCCCTCTCCAAATAAAACACGGTATTTACACCAGAGAATAAATGCAATCCCCCGGTTTCCTTTTGGTGTTTGGAAAGAATGTGCAATCCAGGTTCCTTGAAAATACTCGGGAAATGGTACATCAGGGAAGTCATCGCTTCAAAAACGTCCGGATTGATACCGGCATTAGTAACAAATTCGAGAATTAGGTCTTTTCCTAGAGCAATATCCTGATTTTCATGGTCTATTTTTTGC